>JAAYYJ010000349.1 GCA_012515455.1 Oligosphaeraceae bacterium | reverse complement strand
CCCTGCAGCAGCATCACCCCGCCCAGACAGAGCGAGGAGATAACCGCGATGCCACCCGCCAGGCCATCCACGCCGTCGATGAAATTGAAAGCGTTGATCATCCCGGTAATCCAGAACATGGTGGCGATGATGCTCAGCCAGGGCGGCAGCACAAATGGGCCGATGGTTTCTAAGCGAATGCCGCAGTACCAGGCCAGCAGCGATACTCCCAGCTGGCAGTACAATTTCCAGCGGGCGGATATGCCGTTGCGGTCATCCAGCAGCCCCAGTACTACCAGCGGCAGCAACGGCACAAAATACAGCAGTGAGGACAAGGGCAGCACGAATGCGCCCCAGCGCTCCGACCACAGGCTGAATCCCAGCAGTCCCGTGGTGTATGCCAGCACCATCGCCAGGCCACCGCCGCGCGGCACCGCCTGGCGGTGGATATGACGTCCGCCGGTATGGCCGTCCAGCAGTCCCAGGCGGGGAAACAGTTTAACACATTGCCTGGTCAGCAACAGACTGGCCAGGCCAGTCAGCAGGAACATCAGCAGCAGTGATGGCCAGAGTTTTAGCACCAAAGCAGCAAAATTGATCTGTGTGGGAGGCATATCGGTCGCAGTGGTTATGGTGCTTGACAGAAATCAGGTATCGCAGCGGTTGCAAGCATCTTCTCTGTAATAAGCTGAGCCGGGTTACCCGATAAATACATGGCAAAAATTATCAAAATAATGTCTGGACGGCAAAATTCAAGTCGAGGATATAAAATGCCAGCAGGCTGTCTCCGTCTATTCGGGAAACGGGTTCAAGGGTGAATCTGGAGCGATATGCACCGGGTGCTCTGCAGGAACGCCACCAGCCCAACCGGATAAGGGTCAGTGCAGCAGTTTCCGCTTCTGGGGAGGGCGCGCCGCATTGCCCCCAGACCGCGCGGCATGGCGGGGAGCAGCATCACGTCCCGGTTGCGCTGTGTGAACAAGATGCCAGGAGCCGTACTCCTCTGGGCTCCCGGCTTTGGGCGGCCGGTACGGGTTGCGCCAGGGGTAATTCTGGCAGGGGTTACTGCCTTGCCGCCATCAGCTGCTGAAATTCCTGGCGGGGCAGAGTGCGTGAATACGGCGATTGTTCGAAGGTCTCGGCGTAACGGATATTCCGGCCGCGCTCTGGCCCGTAAACGTGGCAGAGCCATTCGCGGGCCTGCTCTGCCGCGCCCTCGAAGCGCTTGACCCAGCGCAGCAGCCATTCCCGGCGTTCAGCCCGGCTCATTTTTTCGGCCGAGAAATCCTTGTAGCCGTCGCTCCAGGGCAGCCATTCGAAATATTGCGAGACATGGCATTCCATCATATCCAGCTTGCGCTCCAGGACGCTGTCGATCTCCACGGCTGCATCGGGGCGATGCGGGCGCGGGTCCTGGAAGCGGTCATAGCTGTAGGCGTAAATGGGCAGAGTTTCGGGAATCGGAGTGTCTTCGCAAAAATGCGGCACCTTGATGATGTAGGCAGTGTCCTGCACCAGCTGGGCGGTGGCCCGGTGATCGGGGTGATAATCGCAGAGGCGATGGGAAATCACCACATCGGGAGCGAAGTTGCGGATCAGCCGCACCATCTCCTTGCGGTTCTCCAGGGTGGCCTCCAGGCCGCAGGGGTGGTCGAGGACCTGATATTCCTGCAGGCCGATGGCCCGTCCGGCGGCCGCGGCCTCGAGTTTGCGGCGGGCTGCGGTCTCGGCCCGGGACAGGCTGAAATGACCGGTATCGCCGTTGGTGGCAGAGATGAATTTCACCACCTGCCCGGCCGCGATACATTTGCAGGCGGTACCGCCGCAGAGGGTGTCGGAATCATCCGGGTGTGCGCCGATGAACAGAAGCCGTCGTTGAGGCATAGTCAATCCTGGGGTTGAAATCTGTACCCGCCGCCCCGGCCTCCAGTATGGGCCGGGTGGCAGGCAGGGAGGTTGGTGGTTATTTTAAATCCTTGAGCATTTTGCTGATTTCATTCGCGCGGCGGTATTTGGCGAAGAAATACTCCTGTGATTCACCGTCCTGGAAGGCCCCGGGTGCCGGCGCCTTGCCGCTGAAATACCCCGTTTCCAAGCCGGGGAAAGCCGGGAATTGCTGTCCGGCCACGGTGAATGGCTTTGACAAATCCACTCCGCTTCCCAGGGCTGCGGATTCCTTGGGCAGGGTCAGGTCTGGCAGGCCGTCTTGGCCGGCATTGTTCCACAGGGTGTTGAATTTATCCGGCGGCAGCACTTGGTTGTTCTCCAGTACCTCCGGCTCACGGAATTCAACCGGTTCATGGTCGGGGAAGTGGTAATACAGGTTCCCAGCCAT
>JAAYYJ010000348.1 GCA_012515455.1 Oligosphaeraceae bacterium | reverse complement strand
TTAGGGTTGGGGGTCCCCCCCAATCGGTGGGGTGGGCCCACCGTTAGAATCAAGGGCACGGGGCAAAAATTAGTGCTTTTCGTCAATTTTGTCGAGGCATACGTCAGCAATTGCATACAAATACCATACTCCCTGACAACTGCTTCTCAGTCCAGGCTAAAGAATCCCAGCCGCGGGCGCTGGTGCTATCGGGTCAGAACTAGGATTTCAGTTGGGCATCCTCCACCTCCTGCATGAGGCAACTGGTAACTCTCCTTCCGGTGCAAACCAAGTCATGCCGAGACCAACCGAAAACGGCGCCACACCCGCGACAATCCAGCACAATCTTCGCACTTTAACACTAATTGTAGTTGTGTTATGCAGGGGGCGCTGGCGCTATCGGGTCAGAACCAGGATTTCAGCTGGGCATCCACCACCTCCTGCATGGGGCAACAACTAACGCTCCTTCAGGCGCAAACCAAGTCATGCCGAGGCCAACCGAAAACGGCACCGCTCCTGCGACAATCCGGCACCAATCTTCGCAACTTAACACTAATTGCGGTTGTGTTATGCAGAGGGCGCTGGTTGAGATCGGGTCAGAACTAGGATTTCAGCTGGGCATCCTCCACCTCCTGCATGAGGCAACAACTAACTCTCCTTCCGGTGCAAACCAAGTCATGCCGAGGCCAACCGAAAATGGCGCCACACCTGCGACAATCCGGGACCAATCTTCGCAACTTAACACTAATTGCGGTTGTGTTATGCAGAGGGCGCTGGTGCTATCGGGTCAGAACCAGGATTTCAGCTGGGCATCCTCCACCTCCTGCATGATGCAACAACTAACTCTCCTTTTGGTGCAAACCAAGTCATGCTGAGGCCAACCGAAAACGGCGCCACACCCGCGACAATCCAGCACCAATCTTCGCACTTTAACACTAATTGCGGTTGTGTTATGCAGGGGGCGCTGGTTGGGATCGGGTCAGAAACCGGATTTCAGCTGGGCTTTCTCCACCTCCTGCATGAGGCAACAACTAGCTCTCCTTGCGGTGCAAACCAAGTCATGCCTAGGCCAACCGAAAACGGCACCTGTTCGGCGACAATCTGTCACCAATCTTCGCACTTTAACACTAATTGCGGTTGTGCTATTATCTAAGACCGCGCTGCGAGACATTGGTTCAGTGCCGCAGGCAATTTCCCGGGCGGGACCATTCAGGAGTCTTTGAGCGTGAGCACGACCTTGCCGATGTTTTCATTGCTGGCCAGAATCCGGTGGGCTTCATGCACTTCCCGGATGGGCAGCACCCGGTGAATTACTGGACGGATGCGCTGGTCCTCCAGCAGCGGCCAGAGCTTTTGCTGCACAGCCGCCAGGACCTGGCTTTTCACGGCATTGCTGCGGCTGCGCAGGGTGCTGCCAATCAACCGCAGACCGCGGGATAAGACCGCGCGCAGCGGAATCTGGGTTTGTTCGCCCCCCAGGGTGGCAATCAGGATCCAGCGCCCGCCGCGGGACAGTCGGGAGAAATGCTCGCCCAGGGCCGGACCGCCCACGCAATCCAGCACCACGTTGACGGGGTGGGCATCCATGGCTGCGCCGAGGTCGTCCGTATGTCGGTTGACGATGATATCTGCGCCGACCCGGAGCACCGCTTCGGCCTTGGCCGCTGAGCTGACCGTGGTCATCACGGTGGCGCCCAGTGCCTTGGCGGTCTGGATGGCGGCCAGGCCCAGGCCACTGGCGCCGGCCTGGATGAGCACTGTTTCGCCCGGCTGCAGGCCGGCCTCCAGCACCAGATTAAGATAGCTGGTAGCGAAGACCTCGGGCAGCGCCGCCGCCTCGGCCAGGGACAGCCCCCGGGGGACCGGCAGCAGCAGCTCTTCCGGGACGGCTATCTGCTCGGCATAGCCGCCGCCGCCGAGCAGCGCGCAGACCCGCTCGCCCGGCTGCCAGCGGCTGCCGGGCGGCGCCTGCAGGACCACCCCCGCGGCCTCCAGGCCGGGCCATTCCGGCCAGCCGGGCGGGGGCGGGTATTTGCCGGCGCGCTGCAGCAAGTCGGCGCGGTTCAGGGCGGTGGCGTGGATTTCCAGCAGCACCTCGCCCGCTCCGCATTGCGGGGCCGGGACGCTGCGCCAGCAGAAATTACGCTGGTCATCGAAGAGCATTGCCTGCATGGGGGGCGTCTTCCAGGGTTGGGGGGTGTGGTTCGCAGTCAGGTAGGGGGTGGTGGGGGCAGGCCTCAGGACCGGCCTGCGCCGGTCAGTCCCAGGGTGCGTCCGCCGTCGACCACCAGGTTCTGGCCGGTGATGAAGTCGGTCTCGGGTCCGGCCAGGAAGAGCACCGCCTCGGCGATATCCCGGGGGGTGCAGAGGCGGTTCAGCCAGCTGGTGCGGCGGCAGAAGGCCGCCTCGTCGACCGGCATCTCGTCTTTGCGCCGGACCGGTCCCGGGGAGACGCAGTTCACGTTGATGTTGTATTCGCCCAGTTCCATGGCCAGGGACTTGGTCAGGGAGAAGATGGCGCCCTTGGCCGCGGCATAATCGCTGAAGGAGCGCAAACCGCCGAGGCCGACCGATGAGCCGAAATTGATGATCTTGCCGTAATTCCGGCTGATCATCTGGTTCACGGTGGCCCGAATGCAGTGCAGGGTGCCGAACAGATTCAGGCGGATGACCTGCTCCACCACGGCCATGTCTTGCTCGTGGAAGCGCTTGGCCTGGGCCCGGGCGCTGCCGCCGGCGACGTTGACCAGGATGTCCACCGGGCCCATCTCGGCCGTCACCGCCTGGATGGCCTTTTCCGCTTCGGAATATGTGCAGATGTCGCAGGCGTAAGCCCGGGCCCGGCCGCCCGCAGCGGTGATCTCATTGGTAATCGCCGCCGCGGCATCGGGGTTGATTTCCAGGATGGCGATGGCTGCTCCTGCGGCGGAGAGCACGCGCGCGACTTCGGAGCCGATGGCGCCGCCGCCGCCGCTGACCACGGCGAGGCGGCCGGACAGTTTCAGATTCTGGGTCATTGTTGGTATCCTGCTGCTTGTAACAAGGTTTGATGCACTAGGAGCTCGTGCTGGTACGGGTAGGGGTTGGCAATCTCGCCACGGATGATGCTGGCGAATTCGAGCAGCTGCCGGTCATAGCGGTCATTCAAGGTCCCGCAGTCCACGCTGTGGGTGCCGGCAGAATATGTCGCGGTGTCATGTTTGAGGGTCAGACGCACCTGCAGTGGCCGGGTGTAGTATTCTGGTCCCGGGGGCTCAATCGGACAGAGCTCGACGCTGCCGAGGGTGCCGCAGACAATCAGCCGGCGGTGCTTCATCCCATCGACCTCTTCCACCGAGACCCGGATGGTGGCCGTGGCCTGGGGATAGACCAGCACCGCCAGGCCGTTGTCAATCAGGCCGTCGGCGCGGGTGCTTTGCATAAAAGGCACCACCTGCTGCGGTGCGCCCAACATGCTGACGACCAGGTCTACCAGATAGCCGGCGAAGATATACATCGCACCGCCCCGGAACTGCGACAGCCAGGTGCGGTAGCGCTGGTTGTCACCGTCGTAACGGCTCATGACTGCGTGGACCTCGAAAACCTGCCCCAGCCAGCCCTCCCGGACCGCCCGGAGGCAGAAATTCAGTCCGGGGTTGTAGCGGTACACGTAGGCCAGCTGCAAGGCCAGGTCGCGGTCGCGGCAGTCCTGCAGCAGGGCTGCGAACTCCGGCAGTGACTCCCCGCCGGGTTTGTCGAGATGGATGTGCAGGCCGTGTGCGGCGCAGCGCCGGGCGGCGGGCACGAGCTGGGCGCCGTCGGTCTCGACGGCCACGGCTTGCAGACCGGGAATCCGGAAGAGATTTTCTTCGCTGAACCAGGGCAGGCCCTGGTATACGGACAGCTGGCCGCGCTCCTGCAGCCAGCGCGGGTCGCTTTCGGCCACCCCGACGACCTCGAAGTGGTCCGGGAGTGCCCGCAGGGCGTGCATCTTGTCGGCAGCGTGGTTGTGACCGATGCCGAGCTGCGCTATCTTGATTTTTTCCATTGTTGATCCTTGCTTGGCAGGTTGCAGATATAAAATAATCCGCGGTTACCGTATGCGCAAGAATGGCAGTGATTTCTTTTGCGGTTCCAGGCCGCAGCGGCGGCGCCTGCTGCCAACGGCGCTCAATGGTGCCCCCCGGTATCGGGAAGGCGGCGCTTCCCACAATCCAACGGTCCTGATCATCCTGATTTATGGTTTAAGGTGTGAGGATTGGTGCTGGATTGTCGCCATAGAGGCAACGTTTTCGATGGGCCTCGCAATGACCTGGTTTGCACCGGAAGGAGAGAGTGTAGCTGGCCGCTGCCGACGTTCTAGGATATCCATCTGAAAAGCGGGTTCAGACCCGAACTTACCCGCTCCTGTTGCAGGCGCTGGAGTAAACCCATCTGAAAAGCGGGTTCAGACCTGATCTCACCCGCTCCCGTTGCAGGCGCTGTAAACCCATCTGAACTGCGGGTTCAGCCCTGGTCTCACCCGCTCCTGTTGCAGGCGATGGAGTAAACCCAACTTAACTGCGGGTGCAGACCCGACCTTACCCGCTCCTGTTGCAGGCGATGGAGTAAACCCAACTTAACTGCGGGTGCAGACCCGATCTCACCCGCGCCTGTTGCAGGCGCTGTAAACCCAACTGAATTGCGGGTTCAGCCCTGTTTGCACCAGCTCTTGTTGCAGGCGCTGGAGTAAACCCATCTGAACTGCGGGTGCAGCCCTGATCTCACCCGCTCCCGTTGCAGGCGCTGTAAACCCATCTGAACTGCGGGTTCAGCCCTGATCTCACCCGCTCCCGTTGCAGGCGCTGGAGTAAACCCAGTTGAACTGCGGGTTCAGCCCTGATCTCACCCGCTCCTGTTGCAGGCGCTGTGAACCCAACTGAACTGCGGGTTCAGCCCTGATCTTACCCGCTCCTGTTGCAGGCGCTGTGAACCTAACTGAACTGCGGGTTCAGCCCTGATCTCACCCGCTCCCGTTGCAGGCGCTGTAAACCCATCTGAACTGCGGGTTCAGAGCTGAACTCACCCGCTCCTGTTGCAGGCGCTGTGAACCCATCTGAACTGCGGGTTCAGCCCTGATCTCACCCGCTCTCGTTGCAGGCGCTGTAAACCCATCTGAAAAGCGGGTTCAGCCCTGATCGCACCAGCTCTTGTTGCAGGCGCTGTGAACCCAACTGAACTGCGGGTGCAGACCTGATCGCACCAGCGCCTGTTGTTGGCGCTGTGAACCCATCTGAACTGCAGGTTCAGCCCTGATCGCGCCAGCGCCTGCGGCTGGGATTTTTTGCTCTTTACTGGGAATCAGTTGTCCGGTAACAAGGTATTTGTATGCAATTGCTGACCTGTGCCTTGACAAAATTGAGGACAAGCACTAATTTTTGCCCCGTGCCCTTGATTCTAGCGGTGGGGCCCGCCCCACCGATTGGGGGGACCCCCAACCCTAATTTGACGCGCGCGCGAGAGGCCACAGAAGATAGACAATGACTGACAATGAAAGACAATGGTGGCGGCAGCCGGAGGAGAACAATGGCAGCGTGGTCAGCATTGACTGGAAATGGTTAAGGTGCGAAGATTGGTGTTGGAAAAAGAGCATGGCATATGCAGAAGTAAAAAAGCTCCGCCAATCGTCAAGTGAAGGGCTCCAATCCTAGACGTCCCTGGGGTCAGCTGGTATCAATGGTTGACCGATTACCGAAGATGCATTCCACTCTTTGCTGCGGTGCTTGTATTCGGACATAGCTGCAATATGTTATGCAAACATAGTGAAGCGGTGCCGGGTGCCGGACTGTCCTGGCGGCGGCAGCGCCCGGGTAGTGCAACCACAGAACAACAAAAATCTGGAGCGGATGATGGCGGTTAAATTTCTGAGAGGTGCATTGGCGGTGCTGGCAGTACTGGCTTGGACGACCGGCTGCGCCGGAGTACGGCGCATTGAGGTCTCCGGAACGAGCACCGCGGTGCCCGGCTTCGAAATCGTCCTGCCGGAAAAGACCCCCCTGCTGGAATACGCCGCGTCAGAACTGCAGACCTGCATCGGACAGGCGACCGGGCAGCAGGTCCCCATCGTCGCTGCCCCGGGCGGGGGCAGCGCGCTGTCGCTGGTTCTGGGGCGGAACCGTTTTCTTGAGGCGGCCGGCTTGCGGGTCGAGGACCTGCCCCGCGAGGGATATTACATCCGCCGGATCGGCAATCTGGTCTTCCTGGCCGGACAAGACTCCGATACCCAGGTCCCGCTCACGACCTGGGGACAACGCTACCAACGCGGGACGCTTTCGGCTACGTATGATTTCCTGGAGCGCTTCCTGGGGGCTCGGTTCTATTTCCCGGGCGAATGCGGTACCGTGGTCCCCCCCGTGGGCGAACTGCGCCTGCCCGCGAAGATCGACATCATCGAGGCACCCGACCTGGCCATGCGCCAATACTACAACGGCGGTAATTGCGAGTTCTATGACGCCGGCCAGATGAAAGCCGCCACCATCAACAACCTCAATCTGGTGCGCCTGCGCCTGGAGGAGACCAACGTCCCCTTCTGTCATGGCACCGCATATCTGAATCTGAGCCAGCGCTTCGCCAAGACCAAGCCGGAGTTCTTCGCCTTGATGCCGGACGGCACGCGATTCAGTGCCGAGGTGCTGAATCAGAAGCACGCCGAGCAGCTCTGCTTCAGCAGCCCGGGTCTGCGCGATGTCATCGCCGCAGACGCCATCGCTTACCTGTCGGCGAAAAATGCCGATGAGCGCAAAGCCGCGGCCGTCGCCCGGGGTCTGACGCACTGGTCCGGGTCGGTGGCCAACCCCGGGTATTTCTGCGTGATGCCCAATGACTGGCTGTATATGTGCAACTGCGAGCAATGCCTGGCCGCGACCGGCTTCGGCGCCCGCAATTATCCCTCCGACCCCGCGAGTATGCTGCGCGCCAGTAACCATATCTGGGGCTTCACTGCCGATATCGCCCGCCGCGTCCAGCAGGCCGGAGTGCCGGGGATGATCACCCAGATGGCCTACACGCCCTACAAGGCCATCCCCAGCATCGACCTGCCCGACAATATCGTGGTCCAGGTCGCAGTCAAGGGCATGACCAGCACCGGCGACAATTCCGAAGAGGACGCCTTGCTGGCGGGCTGGAAGAAGAAGACCAGCCAGCCGGTGGCCCTCTGGACCTATCCCGGCAAACACATGCAGAAGGCGACCCTGAAGGGCATCCCGGTGATGATCCCCAAGGCGGTGGGCAAGTACATCGCGGACCGCGCGGACCTGATTTTCGGCACCTTCCTGGAGTCCGAGACCGATTATTTCCTGTTCAACTACCTGGTCTATTATGTGTTCGCGAAGGTCAGCTGGGATACCGGCACCGATATCGACGCACTGCTCGATGAGCACTACCGCCTGATGTTCGCTGAGGCCGCACCCCTGTTCCAGGAGATGTTCGAACAAATGGAGGACCTGTGGCTGAACCGCATCCTGGGCCATACCGTGGATACCCCCCTGGGACCGGTAACCAAACTGCCCAACAGCGTCGAACTGTGGGGGAAAATCTACTCCCCGGCCCTGCTCGAGAGCTTCCTCAGCCGCCTGGACCAGGCCGAAAAACTGACCGCCGCCAACCCCGCCGCCCTGAAACGGGTCAGATTCATGCGGGAGAAATTATTCGGGCCGGTGTTCTCCCACGCCCTGAAGCATCAGGCCGAGCAGGAGGCCTTCGATTCCTGGAATGTGACCCTGCCCGGCGAGGTGCACCTGCGCCCCTTCAAAGGCGAGGTCTGCGAGGTGAACACCGTGGCCGGCATCAGCCGCACCGCCGACAGCCTGATCGTCGAGTTCAACTGCGAGGAGCCGCTGCTCGACAAGATGATACTCAAGGCCACCGAGCGTGATGCCGCGGTCTTTACCGATTCCTGCGTCGAGGTGCTGCTGAATCCCTCGGGCGACCGCAAGACGTACTACCAGTTCATCGTCAATGCCAACGGCGTGCTCTTCGACTCGCATTACCAGACCCCCAGCCATGGCCAGAAGAGCTGGAACAGCCAGGCCGTGGTCCAGACCGGCCGGGGCGAGAATTCCTGGAGCGCCAAAATCACCATCCCGCTCAGCGACCTCGGGACCCTGGCGGAGGGCGGCTTCCCGGCCAATTTCGGGCGCAACCGGGCCCTGGAGGCTGCCGTGAGCGAGACGTACTACCAGTGGTCGCCCGCCGGCGGCCGCAGCTTCCACGAAATCTCCCAGTGGGGAACGCTGTTCACCAGCGCCCCGCCCAACCGCAACCTGCTTCGGGACTGGAATTTCGCCGGGGTCACGCAGAAAGGCAGCCAGCTCGGCGCCTGGGCCGCCTGGCGTTCGGGCAAAGCCGAGGACGGTCAGGAGGTCTCTTTGGACGAACGGGTGTTCATCAGCGGCGGCAAGAGCCTGCATTTCCGCAACCGCGAGGGCTTCCGCATCAATGCCGGGCAGCGCTTCACCGGCCTGGAGCCCTCGTGCACCTACCGCCTGTCGTACTTCTTCCGCTGCTGCGACTTGTCCGGGGCGTCCAAGAAAGGCGACCTCGGGGCCGGGGCGTATTTCAGCTTCGGTGGCCAGTCGCCCATGGCCATGGCCATCCCCAGCCAGCATATCCTGGGCAGCCAGGACTGGGTCCGTATCGTCCAGGAATTTAAAACCGGCGAAGGTGTTACCCCGGAGACCCAGGCCACCATCGGGCTGTGGATTTGGAATGCCGCCGGGGAGGCTTGGTTCGATCACGTGATCTTGGAAAAAATCCAGCCTGAGTGAGCCCGGGACACCCCCCCGGGGCGGTAAAATTTTCTGTTTCTGTGGCGCAACCCGACTAAATTCAGGTCTGTCTAATAAAAGTCCCTGCTCGCCGCGTGCCTGCCACTGGATCGGCCGTCTCTGGCCCTTGCGCCGGCATTGCAACCGTTGCCGGCTTCCCTCTCGGTCAACTGCGCCCCGCCATGGCCGGGGACTGCCCTTTCACACGCCCCCACTACCCCGAATCCACCCGCGAACCCACCCCCATGCATTTCTGCTCCGCGACATCTTCCCGCGCCGCCGCTGTGGCAGTGCTGCTGCTGGCCGTGCTGCTGAGCGGCTGCTCGACGCTGGTGGACGCGCACCGTCAGAAGGCCCCGCTGCTGTCCGAATATCTGACCGGCCAGCCCGAGCTGGCGCTATCGCGTCTGGAGCGCAAGCTGCAGGAGCCGCGCTGGTACAACAGCTCGGTGGTGGGCTCGGGCGATGAGCTGATGTGGCGCCTCGAGGCCGGGTCCTTGAATTTCCTCCTCGACCGCCATGCCGAGGGCATCGCCCAGTTGACCCGGGCCGAAAATCTGGTCGAGGACTATGACCAGCGTGCCCGGGTGAATCTGCGCCAGCTGGGCAGCGAGAGCGCACTGCTCTGGACCAATCTGAACGCGCTGCCCTACCGCGGCTACTGCCGGGACCGGATTATGCTGCCGCTGTTCAAGGCTTTCTCGTTCCTCGGCCAGGGCAATACCGAGGCCTTCCGGGTGGAGTTGTTCCGGCTGCGCCAGAATCAGGACCGGGTGATGGAAGAATACGCCGAGTTCTTCCAGGCTGAGGAGGAGGCGATGGCCAAAAACAAGGCCAGGCACGCCGAAGCGGCCAGCAACGCTGACCCGCAGCGGGTGCTCGCAGATGCGCGCAACGGCTCCCTGAACCAGATACTGCAGCAGACCAGCACAGTAGCCCATCGCGGTTATGAGAATTTCCTGAACCCCTTCGCCATCTTCATGTCCGCCTACGGCTTCGCCCGCGAGGGAGACTGGCAGAACGCCATGGTCGACTACCAGAGACTGTATCAGGCTCTGCCCAATAATCCGCTGGTGCGGCAGTACTATCGCTACGGATTGCAGCGCACCCGCCGCGATATCCCGCCGGAACTGCAGAATGTCCCGGAATTGGAGTTCAGCCCCGGCCGCAAGTCGCTGCTGCTGATTTTTGCCAACGGGCGCAGCGCGTCTTTGCGGCAGGTCTCGCTGTATGTGCCGATCATCTACCCCGGCTACTCGACGGTCTCCACCGCGGCCTGGCCGGTTTGCGAGTTCCACCCCCTGCCATACCGGTACCTGGAGGTCCAGGCCGACGGTCAATTTCGCCGCACTGCCGGCATCGCCGACATGAATGGCATCCTGGCCCAGGAGTACAACCAGCGTCTGCCCGGGATGATCACCCGGATCATCCTCAGTACCGCTATCAAGGAACTGAGCAGCTATTTCGCCAACCGCATGGCCAAAGAAGCCAATTCGCTGGTCCATATCAGCACCCTGGTCGGGACTTCGCTCTATAAAATCGCTTTCAATACTGCTGATACCCGGACCTGGGAAATCCTGCCCGGGGAATTCCAGGTCCTGGAGCTGGCCATGCCCCGGCAGCGGGAGATCACCCTGTCGCCGGATGGCCGCCAGCCGCTGCAGATCAGCATTCCGGAAACGGCCGAATCGGCTGTGGTCTACGTCAATGCGCCGAGCGGCTCGCCTGCCGCCCTGGCAGTGAAGGTGTTCGTTCTGCAATAAAAAAAGGAGAGCCTGCAAGATGAAAATTCATTCCGCTGTTTTTGCCCTGTCGTTGCTGGTGGGGCTGTTCCTGGCCGGGTGTCAGAACAGCATCAATACGCTTGAAAATGCCAATCAGCAGGCCCGCACCAATTACATCCTCGACCGGCGCGTAATCACCGACGGCGCGTTGAACCGCCGCCTGGCCCTGCTGTCGGTTAATCTCTACCCCGGCGGCGAAGCCGGCAGCCTGGCGGTCGAGGTCACCGCCCAGAATGTCCGCACCGGCTTCTGGGCCCAGCTGTGGAGCGGTTTCAGCGGTGACAACCCGTATCACGTGGACTATAAATTCACCTGGAAGGACGACCACGGTATGACGGTGGAGACGCCGCTGTCGGTCTGGCGTACCATGGTGATCATCCCGGGCGAGACGGTGTATTTCAAAGCCGCGGCTCCGAATGACCGCTGCAAGGATTTTGTCCTCAATCTCAAGGAATCGAACTAAGGAGTATCATTATGTTGCACAAGAGACATTTTCTGTACGCCGGTGTGCTGGCTTTGGCGTTGCTGCCGGGCTGCACCAGCACCACGCCCTCGCGCTATGTCGATGCCAGCGACACCACCGCGGCGGTCATCAACAAGGGCCGCATGAGCTCCGCCGACTGGGTGATTATCAGCCAGGAGGCCGCCCAGGCCATGCTGACCGCGCCGCTGTTCCAGGAGTACCTCACGGCTTACAAGATCGACGCGGAGAAGATTATGAAGGAGAGCGAAGCCTCCGGCGAAGCTCTGACCACTCGCGAGAAGATGACCTACATGAAGCCTTTGCTGATGCTGTCGGTCATTCAGAACAACACCGGCGAGCATATCGATTCGAAGCTGATGACCGAGCGCCTGCGCGAGGTGCTGTTCAACAGCGGCAAGGTGCGTTTCACCACCTACGCCGCCGGGGAAGGGCAGTCTTTTGACGAAGCCACCGCCTACGCCCGGGAACTGCAGAACGATCCGAATGTCAATCAGCGCACAGTGATGAAAAAGGGCAAGGTCAATGCCTACGACCTGTCTCTGGCCGGGGTGATCATCAAGCAGACTGCCCGCGATGGCCGGGCCAACGAAATATCCTATATGTTCAGCCTGACCCTGACCGACAATAATACCGGCGAGGGCGTCTGGGCCTACACCAAAGAACTGAAACGCCAGCATACCCAGGGCGGCTTCGGCTGGTGAGGGAAGACCACCTCCCTGACCGCCCCGCTGCTCCGGAGGAGCGGCATGTAGGTTAACCCGGGGCGAGCGCGCAGCGCGAACCCCGGGACAGGCCGTACCCCGCCTCCCCGCTCCGGAGGAGCGGCACATAGGTCACCCGGGACATGGCGGTCCCTCCGTGGTTTTTGTCGTGCGTGGTTGTCAGTCGACGCAGGGTTTTATCACCATCTGCCGGAAGCTCCACCGCCGCCAAAACTGCCGCCACCACCCCCAAAGCTGCGTCCGCCGCCGCCGCTGAATCCGCCGCCGCTGAATCCGCCTCTGCCGCCACTTCCGCCACCAAATCCGGAGCCGCGGCCACGCGAAAACGCCGACAGAATCATGATGAGGACGATAAAGCCAAATAAGATTCTGATGCCAATATCCTCATTTTTATACCATTTCGCATCAGACTCCGGTTCCGGCTGTCTGACCATACCCGGATCTCCCGCCCCAGGGGTTTCTCGACCCGTAATCAGGCTTTCGACTTTTCGGATGGCAAAGGCAGTGCCTCCGGCAAAATCCCGGTTGCGGAAATAACTCCCCATGGCCCGGATAATGTCACCGGCTCTGGCATCATTGATTTGCCCCTCCCAGCCATAGCCTATTTCCAGACGCATCTGGCGATCCTGCAAAGAAAAGATCAACAGGGCGCCGTTATCACTGCCCTTGTGCCCAATCTGCCATTTTTCCGCCAGGCGGATGCTGAATTCCTCAATCGACCAGCCGCGCAGTTCCGGCAAGGTCAGCACGGCCATCTGTCCACCGGTGCTGGTTTCCAAAGTTTGCACTGCCTTTTCCAGGCGGATTTTGTCTTCAGGCGAAAAGACTTTTGCCAGATCGACAATCCGTCCAGTCAGTTCCGGCAGCACGGTTGTATCACCGCTGGCTGAATTTCGTCTCGAACAGGTTTCCAGATTCAGCAGCAATACCGCTACCAGCAGGATCAAAAACAGCAGACTGACATTCAGAATCCGTCGTGCATTCTTGTTCGTCATGATTTGGATGCCCCCTCAAACGGGAAAGACAATAACCGGGTGAAACAGCCCGTCAGCCCAGTCAGAAGTTGACCGCGGGGACTGTTTCCACCGCCGCTCTTCCCGCCGGTGGTTCAAAATATTGGGCCGAGGTCAAGCCCAGCCCGGAGGCAAAGAGCGACCCCGGAAACACCCGGATGGCGGTATTGAAATCACGCACTGCCTGATTATAGCGGCCGCGGGCAACCCCAATCCGGTTTTCGGTGCCGGCTAACTCATCCTGCAAGCGGATAAATGTACTGTCCGCTTTTAATTGCGGATAATTCTCCGCAATCGCCAGCAGACGACCAAGAGCGGAAGTCATCGCACCATCGGCCGCGGCTTTCCCCTCCGGACCAGTGGCGCCTAGCAATTTGCTGCGGGCTTCGGCAATCTCAAGAAAAATTTCCTTCTCATGGGCAGCGTATCCCTTGACCGTATTGACCAGATTGGGGATCAAGTCCGCCCGGCGTTGCAGTTGCGTATCAATTTGGCTCCATTGTTCCCGGACAAACTCATCTCTGGCAATCAAACCGTTCCGGCAGGAAATCACCCAGCCGCCCAGCAGCAGCAGAAAAACCAGAACGCCGGCACACACTAATAAAATTGTCTTTTGCATGGTCAGTGACCTCCTCAGATAAAAAGTTACACGGTGGAAAACTGTTCTTACAATATTACCTGAACACCCATTTTACAACCTGAAAAACCAGGACTATACCATCGTCCCCTGCTCCGGAGGAGCACCACAACCCGCTGCCTCTGTGCCGCGCCTCCGGCGCGAACCCCTGAGCTTGCTCGTTGGTCATCCCACTGGAGGCGGCATGCAATGAGTTACCGGGGCGAGCGCGCGGCGCGAACCCCGGGACCGGCCACCCCCACTCCTCCCCCGAACCGTACCATCGGTGGGGAGCCCCTGGGCCTTGGATTGCCTGACCATCCCTGTGGGGGTGTGGCGTGGCGGGGGGTATGATGTCCCCCGCCTGCATTTTTTCCCGCTCAGGGGAAAAACGACTGCAGCAGCGTTTCCAGGGTGCCCTGGTACTCTGCCATTGCGGCATCGCCGATGCCCTGCTGGTTGCCGCCGCAGCAGTAGACCTCGACCTTGCCGTCGAGCTCGACGAATTCGGCGTCTGATGCGTTGATCTCATAGACCTCCGGATGGTGCACCGGGTCCGGTTGGTGCTCGTAATCGGGCTCCAGCACCGGCCGCCGTCCCTCCTCCCAGTAGGTCAGGTCGCGGGAGCGCGCGATCCGGGTATTGTAGTTCAGCGCTCCGGTCTGGTGATTGTAGAACTCATTGACATAGGTCAGGTAGTAATGCCCATTGGACGGCAGGAAGTACAGCGCCGGACCACCGACGTATTTGCTCTGCCCGAACAGCGCCGGCTCCACCGGCCGCCAGCTGACCAGATCTGCGCTCTCCAGGAACTTGAAGGTGAATTTCGGATACTGCGCATCGTCGCTCTCGTACAGCAGCAGATGACGCCGGCCATCATAAACCGCAGCCGTGTTGTAGAGCAGCTCGTCCGGACAGCTGACCACCGGCCGCGGCTCACTCCAGTGCCGCAGGTCCTGCGACTGGATGACATCAATATGGTGGCAGCGCCAGCCGCACGGGGTCTCCAGCCGGGCCGCAAAACAGTAACAGCAGCCGCCATGCACATAGACCGACGTAAAATAGTGCCCCGGCAGCACCGTGGCGATGGTCTTGCCGCTGGCTGCATCCACGATGATCGAGTGGTCGGTCTCTCCCGCCG
>JAAYYJ010000347.1 GCA_012515455.1 Oligosphaeraceae bacterium | reverse complement strand
CATTGGATTTATAATCACTCCAGTCCATCGACCAGGGTTTGCTGCGGCGGAATTTCTGGCGCATCTTGTGGGTCAGCATATCCCGTGCTTCCAAGCTGGCCAGGCAGGCACGGGTGCAGCCGCCGGAACCGCAGACCGCCTTGCCGGCAGTATATACCTTCGGCGGGACCTGATAAAAGGGCGAAATCGCATTGGGACGGTAGTTGTTCTTGCCGGGCAAGTAGTTGCCCGGCCCCTCCTCGGCCCCCCGGAAGGCCAGGTCACAGCCCTCGGTGTCGATCTCACCCCATTCCAGGTCGTGTCCGGCGACCGTGACCTTGACCGACTTGTCAGCGCTGATGCACTTGCCGGGACAGGCCCGCACGCAGGCCAGACAGCGGTTGCACAACTGCGGACCGGAATAAATTTCGTCGTATTCCAATTCCAGCTCGGTGAAGATCAATCCGACCCGAACTGCAGGACCAAATTCGGGGGTGATCAGCATTTTGCTCCAGCCGATTTCGCCGAGCCCGCACAGGTATGCAGCGATGCGCAAATGCACCATGACGTCCGGGGCGGGCTTGTCCGGCGCCACCGGGCGGCTGAAACCTTGGCGCAGAACACCCTCGTTGTCTATCGCCCGCCAGTCACTCTGGTGCCCCATGGGAAAGGCCTCGTAGCCATGGTCTTCAATGTACTTGCACAAATTAACCACTGCAGTGGGCATGAAAACATAGGTGATGCCGCCATAACCCATGGCCGAATAATTGCTGAAAAAGGTGCCTTCTTCAATACCCCGCAAGGACCCCCGCAAAACCCGGAAGGCCACCGCTATGCAGGACTTGGCCGCAGGCATGATGTAACGCGGGTCCATTTGCTTGGGAGCACCTTCGAAACGGCTCATCGGAGCTATGCCCACCAAATCGGCACCATACTCAATCGCTCGTTGCTTGATCAAACCAGTGGCGGTATGCGGATTCTCCAACTCATCGTACATCGTATCGGCTCCTTGCTGTGGATGGTGAACAGTACTGAAATATCAGCGGCAAACACCGGCTGATTCTAAACATACAGGGAGAAACAATCTGGCCATGCCCGTAAATGAGGTACAGGGAGTGGCGCTGAACGGTCACGTCTGCCTGCCCGGCCCGGGGGAAGCTCCCCACCGGGCCGGTGCGCAGTTATTTCACTTCGGTGATGCTGACATCATCGAACCAGGCCGTACCAGTGGCGTTGAGGATGAAGAGCCTGATGTAGCTTGAGGTGGCGATATTAGGGCGGTCTTCTTTGCGGCTGCCCGTGGTCCAGGTGAATCCCTGTCTGGTCCAGGGCATATCACCAGTGTAGGGATTTTTGGGGAACCAGTTGTTTTGGCTGTACACCGGATTAATGCATACACCGCCGCCGGCTTTGCTGGGCTGGACATTTTCCAGGCGGATCATAAATGAGATACGGTAGGTGGTATTCTCTTTGAGCTTGTCATCCAGGTACTGGGTGATGAGCAGACGATTTTCGGGGTCCTGATTGGTAAGCCTGATGCTCTGACCGTCTTTGATAAACAAACTCTGGTCAAGTGCGACCCGCGGGCGGTCAGAGTTGACATCTTCATGACCGGCAAACCAGGGGCCGAAAGCACGCCCGCGCTGCGGCGCGGCGAAGGTCCCGTTCTGCAGCAGGTTGTGGTCTGGCACCGGTTCCATACTGAGAATCCCGTAGGCGTCAATGGCGTGGAAACCCTTGATGAAATAGCTCCAGGTATAAAGTTTGGTGTACGGCGTGT
>JAAYYJ010000346.1 GCA_012515455.1 Oligosphaeraceae bacterium | reverse complement strand
GAACGACAAGGGATTCCGGATCAAGCAGATCGAGCAAGGGCGCCTTGGCCGTCGCCAGATCACCGTTGCGCACTTGCACAGCGCTGATGACTCCGCTGAACGGCGCATAAATCCGGCATTCCGCTTCGGTTGCACGCGCTTTTTCCAGACGCGCCTCCGCTTCCTTGACCAGAGCTTCCTGCACGGCAATGGTAGTCTCCGTCGGTCCGCGCTGCAGCATCTGCAGACGTTCCCGGGCGGATTTCAAATCCGTCTGGCTTTTGACAAAGGCGACGCGCGCCTTGTCCCGTTCTTCGCCGGGCAAAGAACCGCTCTTGACCATCTGTTCAATGCGCGCCAAATCATTTTCAGCAAAGCGGGTATTTTCCTGCAGCTGGGTAACCATTTCGGCGGCCTGGGCGATTTCTTCGCTGCGGGCGCCGGCCTTCAGGTCTGCCAGACGTGCTTTGGTCACCGACAGTGCCGCATCAGCTGCTTCGACTTCACGCCGGTAGATTGGCCGCTCGATCTCCAGTAACTTATCCCCTTTTTTAACCTTATCTCCCTCCCGCCATGGGCAGAAAGCGATCGGCCCTTCAATGGTAGCGCTGATGCGAACCGCATTACCGGCGGCCACCGTACCGGTCAGCGGCAGCCAGCGAACCAGTTTTTCCTGACGCACTGAAACGGCTTTAACTGGCACGGGTTTCGCTTGTTTCCCGGCAGGGTCGTCCGTTTTTCCACGACGGCAGCCCCATCCGGTCATCAGAATCAGGAGACTGCCAGTCAGCAGCAGAAATTGATCGATACGGATTATTTTCATTATTTTCCTTTCGCCAGTTTCAATTGAGCCAGTGCGGTATGATAATCCGCCATTGCCCGGCAATAATTGGTCTGTGTATCCAGCAATGCAGTCTGGGCATCCAAAACATCGGTAATGGATCCCTTGCCCAGTTCATATTTTTCCCGTTCAATGCGCAGGCTTTCTGCCGCCTGCTCCCCTGCCTTGGTCAAAGCCTCCAAACGCTCTCTGGCCGCCTGAATATTCAGAGAGGCGATTTCGAGTTCCAGGCGAATCTGCAATTCGAGCTTGCGCAGGCGCTCCCGGGCGGCCTCCAGCAAAGCATTTTCCTCCCGGACACGTGCCTGCACCTGACCGCCGGAAAAAACCGGCACCTGCAACAGAATGCCGGCCCAGCCAGTTTCCCGGTTGCTGTCATGACCCTGACTGCGATCCGGGGAATCCACCGCCCAACGCCGGCCATAACTGCCCTGCAATGACACAGTGGGCAAATGGCCCGCCCGCGCGGCCGCCAGTGCTTCCCGGCGTGCAGACAGGCTTGCCAGCGCCGCCTGATAATCCGCCCGGGCATTCAGGCTGTCGGCAAGACTGCCGGCGGATTGCAGGCCGGGATCCGGCAATTCCGCAAGCGTTCCGGCGGGTTTCAGCAGCGCTGCTTCTTCCGGGCGGCCAAGCAGATTCGACAGCACCCGCGTCTGCACCGCTAAAATATTATTTTCGCTGACCAGACGCTGTTCCAGATCCGCCACGCGCACTTCGATGCGCAAGCGGTCGACCGCAGCCGCCTTCTGCACCTTGATCATCTCCAGAACCTGTTTCATGTGCTCACGCAAAGCCTCTTGAGAAAATTCGAGGGAGACGATCACCCGGTTTTGGGCAAGAATTCGGTAAAAGACACTCGATACATTGTAAATCAGTTATTCCCGGCTGCGCGACAATTCATTGGCCGCAGCGCTGCGCAGCAAATCGCTGGCGCGTTGCTCCCGGCTCAGAAGCCCCCCGGTGTAAAGCGGCAAGGAAATCACCACATCGCCAGCCAGAAGCTGGTCGCTGAAAGCTCCCTGCTGCCCATTTTCACTGGCCGGCAGCAAACGCTGATCGTGCATGTGATACATCCCAGAAGCAACAAAATCCAGCCGGGGCAAACGACGAGCAAAAGCGGTCTCGGAACGCGCCGCCGCCGCATTCTCATCATACCCCAGCGCG
>JAAYYJ010000345.1 GCA_012515455.1 Oligosphaeraceae bacterium | reverse complement strand
TTCCAGTTCCGCGCTGCAGAAATCCTCCTCCTCAATGCCGTATTTTTCCTGCAGCAGGCGGAGGATGCGCAGCTTGGTCTTGTCCTTGATCTCTTTATCGTCGTCCTTGCCCGAGACCGGCCGGCTGCCCAGCAGTACATTGAGGGCTTCGCCGTCGATGCCGCTGGCCAGGGTTTTCTTGTCGGCGTCCTTGTCGAGATGGGGCAGCAGGTCGGTGATCACGAAGACCGGGTCAGCGGGATTTTCGCCGATATTCAGAGTCACTTTTTGACCGTTGCGCAGGATTACCACCCCGTGCAATGCCAGGGGCATGGCCACCCATTGATATTTGCGGATGCCGCCGTAGTAATGCGTATCGAGCAGGAGCAGGTCGTCGTCCTGGTAGAGCGGGCAAGGTTTGGCATCCAGGCGGGGGCAGTCGGCGTGTCCGCCGACCAGATTCAGACCTTCCGGCAAGGGCTGCCGCCCGACTTTGAGCAGCATCAGGGTCTTGCCGCCGCAGGAACGGTAGACTTTCGCCCCGGGCTTGAGCTTCTTCTGGCCCTGGCGCAGCTGGTCAAGGTCCTGATAGCCGGCTGCCACGGCCAGCTGCAGCAGATGGTCGTGGACCAGACGCTCGGTCTTGGCCTGGCTGAGAAATTCACGGTACTCGGAACAATATTTTTCCAGCGCGGCTTCGTCCTTGGCGCTCAGGCGGTCCCAGCCCTGTTCACGCTTCCAGAGTGCAACCGAGGGCTTCTTTTGGGCGGGAGTTTTCGGGGCCATAACGGTTCCTTAGTCAGTGATGGTGATTTTGCGGCCCCCCTCGGCGGCGCTGCGGCTGATGGCCAGGCAGGCCCGGTGGGCATTGACAGCGGAGGCCAGGTTGTGCGGTGATTCCCGATCTTCCTGGATGCAGGTGATAAAATGCTCGACCATGGCCGGGAAGGGATGGCCGTAGACATCCCCGCTCTTCTTGACACCAGTGTCCAAGGTAAAAAAATTCTTCTGGCCGGCAAAGCGGCGCAGGAAGAACCGGTCATTGACGATGGTGCCTTTTTCGCCCAGCAGGCTCAAATTGGCGGTATAGGGGTTGCAGCCTACCAGTGAGCAGGTGAATACCCCCAGAGCACCATTGGCGAAGCGGACTTGGGCCGTCTCTACGGGAGGGTACTCGTAGTACTCGCCCACCTGGACTGAGGCGCCGCTGACTTCCACGATGTCCGCGCCCAGGACGAAGCGGGCCATGTCCACCGAATGACAGCCGGCCAGGATGAACGCACCGCCAGTCTGAGCGCGGTCCTTCATCCAGCCCAGGCGTTCCCGCCCGAACCAGTAATCCACATTGGCCATAAAGACCCGGCCGAGCTCTCCCTCGGCTACCAGCTGCCGCTGCAGCTGGACCAGGGGGTTGAAGCGCAGCACCAGCCCGACCAGGCTGCGCACTCCGCAGGCCGCGAAGGTCTGGGTGAGCCGCAAGAGGTCCTCCTCGCAGATGGCGATGGGCTTTTCCAGGAAGACATGCTTGCCGGCCCGGGCGGCCCGGATGGCTTCTTCTGCATGCTGGCAGTTCGGTGTGCAAATTGAGATGATGTCGATGCGCTCGTCCTGGAGCAGCTCTGCGAAATCGAGGCAGGCCCGGCAGTCCAGGCCGAATTCCTGCTGTTTGGCCAGGATGCTTTCGCGCCGGCGGCTGCCCAGTGCCAGCACCTCGCATTGGGGGTGGCGCAGATAGGCATTGATGTGGCCGCTGGCGACCCAGCCACAGCCCCAGACTGCACAGCCATATTTGCCGTTATGCATCAGAACCAGCCCTCAATCCAGCACCCGGTGAATAACCCGCTTGGCCTTGCCCTCGCTGCGCGGCAGTTCGCCGGGTTTGAAGACATCGCCGCGGGGTGAGAAGCCGAGCTTCTCTTTCAGGTATTTCTCGACCGTGAAGCCGGTCACGCCCGACTCGGCCTCGACATTGATGATCACATCCTGGATGCCGTGCCGTTCCTCCAGGATGATCTGGTATTCCGGCAGGACGCCGGGGATTTCCATCAGAGCCTGTTCGACCTGCTTGGGGAAGAAATTCACCCCTTTGATAATAATCATATCGTCATAACGGCCGGTAATCCGGTCGATACGCAGACAGGTCCGGCCGCAGGCGCAGCGTTCGCGGCTGATGATGCGGCTGATATCGCCGGTGCGGAAGCGGATGACTGGAATGGCTTTTCGGGTCAGGGAGGTGAAGGTCACTTCGCCGGTCCGTCCGTCGGGCAGGGGCTGTCCGCTAACCGGGTCGACGATTTCTACCAGGTAGTGGTCTTCCCAGACGTGGATGCCGTTGCGCGCCTCGCAGTCCATGCCGGTAGTCCCGACCCCGCCGGTCTCGGTCATGCCGTAGATGTCGTAGGCTTTGATGTCCAGCGAGCTCTCGATTTTATGGCGCATTTTGTCGGAGAAGGTCTCGGCCCCGAAGATACCGACCTTCAGATGCGGTAATTCCACGTTTTGCTCTTGGGCGACTTCCATGATCCGGGCCATATACGATACCACGCAACCGATGCCTTTGATTTGGAAGTCATTAAGCAGTTTTATCTGGCGGGGTGTATTTCCGGAGCTGGCCGGGCTGATAAACAGCTCCGCTTTGCGGGCTCCATGGAAGAACCCGAAACCGCCGTTGAACAGCCCGAAGGTCGGGGTGATTTGCACGCCGTCGCCCGGGTACATCCCGGCCATGCGGTAGCAACGGGCCATGCACTCCGCCCACTGTTCCAGGTCGTGGTTGGTATAGGCCATCACCACCGGTGTGCCGGTCGAACCGGAGCTCATGTGGAATTCTCGCAGTTCGCTGCGGTCGACGCAGGAGAGCCCGAGGGGATAATTGATCCTGAAGGAGTCTTTGTTGGTGCAGGGCAGCTTGGTGATGTCAGCGGCGCATTTGATATCGCCGGGCTTCACACCGTGTTGGTCAAAAGCCTCCCGGTACCAGGCGTTGCGTTGATATACGCGGGCGGCGAGGGATTGCAGGCGTTCTCCTTGCAAGGCGGTCAACTCGTCACGGGACATGGTCTCGAGACGCTCATTCCAGTATCTGCTCATGGATTCTCCAAAAGGACTCGCGGGCAGGCAAAACCATCTGCGGTGCCCGCAGTCAAGCCGGATGGTGGTTTTCAGCAAAATATAAATCGCCATTCTGTCTTAGCAAGAGATTTGCGGGAAATAACTCTCCAATAACTCTCCGGGGGCGGAAAAAGCGGGCTGCTGCTGTTGCGGCTTTTGCTGCGGCTGCAGACTGGCACATCGGGCAGGAGACAATATATTATTCCGGCCGGCATTTTCGCTGACTTTGTCCTCAGGCAGAACTCCAACTCAGGTGATTGCATGCAAGCCAGGAAGTTGTTGATTGGTGCTTCGGTTCCGGTCGGATTGGTTGCCATTGAGCAGTTCATACAGTTAAAGCTGGGCGAGATCGTCCTGCTGACCCTGCCGGACGACCGGGATGAAGCCATCCGCCTGATGCAGTATTGCCGGGAGAAAAAAATCTACGTGATGGTCAGTGAGCTGCAGCGTCGCGGCGACCACCGGCGCTGGCGTTGTCCCAGCCTAAGCAAAGCGGATGTCGAGGCGGCCAGTGCGGCCGGCGGCGAGTATTATCTGGGGCGCTACTGCATAGGTGAGGCCGGCGGAGTGCTCTACTGGCCGCGCAGCTACACCATCAACCGCAAGGTGCACAACTATGAGAATCTGCCCACCGTCACCAGTTCTAGGGAAGCGGCCGATACCTACGTCGAATATATGCGCGAATTCATCGATTACGAACGGCGGGAGGTCGGCAGCGGGCGGCTGCTCAATGTCGATTCCAGCATGCTGTTCAAATACCAGATGCAGGCGGGGATAGATGACCTGTGTCTGGAGATGCTCCCCGGTGATCCCTACCGGATGCTGCCGGCCATCCGCGGCTGCGCCAGAAGCGGCGCGCGCTTCTGGGGCGTGCATATCGCCATCGGCTGGTATGGCGGCTTCGAATTCGACCAGCTGTGGCTGAAGCGCTGGAGGCAGTCGCTGTATCTGTCTTTCCTCGCCGGCGCAGAATTCATCTTCCCGGAATCCGGATATTATGACTGCCATGGCGATAACAAGTCCTTCGATTTCCACCATCCGGTGATGGCGGAAGCACGGAAAATATTGCGGGAATTCTACCGCTTCGGCAAAATTCATTACCGTCCCTCAGACGGTCCGGAAGTGCGTCTGGGCATCATCTCCGGGCAGTACGACGGCTGTCCGGGGCTGTGGAATCCGTATTTCTGGGGCCAATATCAGCAGGGCGAGGAATGGAAGGACTCCGCCGCCGAACGCAGCTGGCAACTGACCGAGGTGCTCAATACCCGCGAGAACCCCTACAGCGAGCTCTACCTGGGCGAATGCTCATTCTCCGGCAATCCTCCCTGCGGGCAGTACGATATCGTCCCCGCCGAGGCGCCCCTCGAGGTGCTGCAGCAGTACCCGTATCTGGTCTTCCTGGGCTGGAACCTGATGGACGAGACGCTGCACGCTAAACTGCTCGCCTATGTCCGGGCCGGGGGAGAACTGCTGCTCTGGCTGCCGCATTGCAATGCAAATGACCAGCGCGGCGGCCCAATCCGGCTTTTCCGGGATGGCGATCTGCGGGAGTTGTTCGGGGTGCGCATCATCGGGCGACGCGGGCCGGAAGTGACCGGGGTGAAGACTCTGCCTGGCGGGACCCTGCCGCTGCCGGTGCGACACGCCCGCCGCGACCCGGTCCTGATGGGCAATGTCAGTCCGGCCGTGGTGGAGGTCTGTTCCGATGCCGTCCAGGTCTGTGCCAGTTTCAGCGATGAGCATGGCGACACCGTGGAGCAACTGCAAGCCTCTCCGGCCCTGATTGAGCATCGCCTGGGGCTGGGCAAGGCGCGTCTGGTCACCGCCTTCGATTACCCCGGCAGCGACGGCATGCGGTCGCTGGCAGAGCATCTGCTGCGGGTCACTGCCTTGGCCGGGCAGGGCGAATTGCGCCTGCTCTGTTCGGATGCAGTGCGCTACTCCTTCTGCCGGCAGCACGACGGGTTGCAGATCATCTACGCCTTGAACAGTGAATTCGACTTTAGCCAGAATCTGCGCATCTGGCTGGGCGGGGAGGTCTCACCGGAATTCTCCTTGCTGCCATCAGAAATGGGGGTATTCTATCTTCTGGACCGAGTGCTGCTGCATCCGTTGGACAAGAACTGCCAGCTGCGCCGGGAGGGCACGGCCTTGACGGTCTTCAGCCTGAATACCCAGGGAATGACCATGGTCAATCTCGGCCAGACCGATGCAGTGCTGACCCTCAATGGCGAGAACTGCCATCTCCCGCCCGGCGAATTCCGGCAGGTCACTGTGCTGGCGCAGTGCGAGCCCGGCAAGGAGGAATTCTCGGCCGGGAATTATTTGCAGGAGCCGCACCTGACTGTCACCGACACCAAGCTGCCATATTAAAGGTACTCCGGGAGTAGACATGGCCAAGGTATTGCCTCTGCTGGATGACGAAATCAGCGCCCGTCCCAAACGCGGTCTCAGGGTCGTGCATACTGCCGACTGGCATCTGGGCGGCGAGATTTATCTGCATAATCTGCTGCAGGAACAAGGGCGCTTCCTGCATTGGCTCTCCGACCAGCTCAAAGCGGTGCAGGCGGATATGCTGATCGTGGCCGGAGATGTCTTCGATAACCGGGTGCCCGCGAATGGCGCTCAGAAACTCTACTACGAATTCCTGGGCCGGGTGCATTCGAACGGTGGCTGCGAGGTGCTGATATTGGGCGGAAATCACGACTCTGCCTCATTTTTGCATTCGCCCCGGACACTCCTGCGCAGTTTCCAAATCCAGGTGCAGGGGAATCTCGACCGCAAGCCGGCAGAGCTCTGCCGGGCAATTGCTGGCCCCCAGGGCGGCACCGGGCTGCTGATCGGTGCAGTGCCGTATTTTCGCGAAGCCGAAGTACGGCGGGTGATGGCTGGTGAGTCGTACCAGGACCAGCGCGACGACGGGTTGGCGGGTCTGGCCGAATGCTATGCCCAAGTCTGGGCGGAACTGGAGAAGTGCCAGCTGTCTTTGCCGCAGCCCGTACCGGTTATCCTGACTGGTCATCTGCCGGTCGCAGGCGCGGCGTTGACCGGTGACGAGCAGAGCGCAGGAGCCTATATCGGCAATCTGCTGCCGGCGGGCCAGGAAATCTTCCCGGCCGGGGCCAGCTATGTCGCTCTGGGGCACCTGCATGGTGCCCAGAATCTCGGCGGGCGCGGGCAGATCCGCTATTCCGGCACCCCGCTGCCGTTGTCTTTCAGCGAGAAGGATCAGCGCAAGTCGGTGACCCTGCTGGAGTTCGGGGAGGAATTTCTGTACCGTCAGGAACTGCCGGTGGAAGAGATGTACAGACTGCGGGAAATCACCGGTGACTGGCCGGCCATCACTGCCGCGCTGCAGCAGCTGAAGGACATTCCTTTGCCCCATTTGCTGAAAGTGTCTTTCACCGGTGATGCAGCAGTGCTTACCGAGGTCGAAGAACTGCGGGAGATATTGCGGGGCAGCGAACATGAACTGGTGCATTTCAACAATCAGTCCAGAATGCAGCTGCGGCGCGACAAAACCGTGCGCCAATCACTGCAGGAGCTGACTCCGGAACAGGTGTTCCAGCATTGCCTGCAGCAGTGGGAGGTGCCGGCGGAAAAAGCGCAGCAGCTCATGGCCCTGTTCAATGCCGCCCAGAGGCAGCTGCAAGAGGACGAGGAAACGGCCGCCGGGACGGCAGAGGAGGCCAGGAAATGAAAATCAACCGCCTTACTTTCGCCAACCTGGCGTCTCTGGCCGGAACCATCAGTATCGATTTTACCGCTCCCGAATTTCAGGAGAATGGCCTGTTTCTGCTCTCGGGGCCGACTGGCGCCGGCAAAAGCACTGTCCTGGATGCCATCGCCCTGGCACTCTATGGCCGCACCCCGCGTCTGAGCAGCGGCCGGGAAATCGGCACCTTGCTCAGCCATGGTCAAACGGAATACTTCTCCGAGCTCGAATTCAATCTTGGCGAACGGTTGTTCCAGGCCAACTGGCGCTGCTCCCGGGCTCATAACCGGGTCGACGGCAGCCTGCAGCCCCCAAAGCATATGCTGCTGGAGTTCTCGGCGAAAAACGGCCAGTTCGAGTTCCTGGCTGACAAAGGCGAGGTGGCCAAAACCATTGCTGTCCTGAGTGGCCTGAATTTCGAGCGTTTTACCCGCACCATGTTGCTGGCTCAGGGGCGTTTTGCGGACTTCCTGCAGGCCAAGGAGGCTGATAAATCCGATCTGCTGGAGCAAATCACCGGGACGGAAATCTACAGCCAGATATCGCAGAAGATATACGCTTTGGCGCAGGAAAAGTCCGCTTTGTGCCGGGAGAAGGAAAATCTCCTGCAAACCTTGCAGATAAATTTGGGTACCGAGGCGGAACAGCAGCAGCTGCGGCTGCGCCAGCAGGAACTGCTGGCGACACTGTCACAGCTGAGCCAGGAGCAGAAGACTTTGCAGTTGCAGCAGCAGCATTGCGAGACAGCGGCTAAGGCGGCCCGGGAACTGGCGGATTTGGAACGGGAAATGCAGGACCTGGCCGAGGAGGAACGCCGATTCCAGCCAAAGGCCCAGCGACTGCAGCGAGGTCGCAGCGCCGAAAGACTGCAGCAAGACTGCTTTACCCGGCTGCAGGAACAGCGGCGGAATCTCATCGCCCTGGAAAAACAAAGCCGGGAGACTGGGCTGGCTCTGCCCAAGTTGCGCAGCGACCGGGACGCGAAGGCAGAATTGCAGCAAAAGTCTGACGCTGCCCTGCAGCAAAGGAAGCAGGAATTTGCTGCTCTGCAGGCGGTTTTGAAACTCGTCCGCCCCCTGGATGCAGAACTGCAGCTGTTGCGCCGCAACTCGCAAACCGCTGAGGCCGAAAACCAGCAGGCCACCCGGGCCTTGGCCGAGGCACAGCGTGACTGGGATAAGAATCAGCGCCAACAGCACAGAGCCCGGGAAGAAAAAGCGCGGGCCACGGCATGGCAAGAACAGCATCAACTTGACGGCGAGCTTATGACCGCTCTCCCAGAGCTGCAGAAACTGCTCCAGGACTGGCAGGAGGCCAGCCGAAATTTCCAGTCCGCGCAGGACCGGCATGAGAAGGCCGCCAAACGCCATCAGTCGAGCTCTCAGTCAGTCCTGGAAGCGCTTAAGTTGCTGCAGGCCGCCGAAATGCGCCAGCAGCAGTCCGAGGTGCTCTGCCAGCAGCAGCAGTCGGCGTACCAGCAGTTGCTGAATGGTCAATCGGAGGATGACTGGAACAACCGGGAAATAGCTCTGTCCAGGCAGCTGAACAGTGCCGTGGAGGGCCTGAAGGCGGTCATCGCCTTGCGCCAGGCCGACGCGAGCTGCGGCAATGCCCGCACTGAACAGGCAGGACTGGCGGAAAAACTGCGCCAGGCCAACGAAATCCTGTCGTTGTGGCAGCAGAAATACGAGGTCCAGCAGGAACGCCTGACTCTGGCCCGGGATATCCATAATTATGCCGCCATGCGCACCAAACTGGTCTCCGGCAAGCCATGTCCGCTCTGCGGTTCCACCGAGCATCCCTGGGATAAACTCCCGCAGCTGGAGGTCAGCGAGCAGGAACGCGCCTTGCAGTCCTTGCAACTGGAGCTGCAGAAAGCGCACCAGGAACAGCAGCGTCTGCTGGCACAGCACGGCGCGGCTGCCGGGAAGTACAGTCACGCGCAGGCCAGCCTCACAGCTTGCCAAAACGACTGGCAGGAAGCCTGCCAGGTACTGGCGGAGCTGCTGGCGCTTTCGCCCGACCGGTTCCAGGATACGGCCGAGGTGGAGCGCCTGCTGACCGTGAAGGTGACCGAACTCAAGGATTCGCAGCAGCAGGCACAACGCCAGAGGGCGCAAATGCAAACTGCCCGCCAGCGCCTGCAGGCGGCAGAGAAAGAGTGCCAGTCGGCCAGGCAGGAATTCAGCCGGCACGAAGCCGAATGGCAAAAATATACCGCATTGGCCGAGAGCGATCAGCAGCACCTCACCGAAGCGGAAGAGAATCTTGCC
The DNA here is from genome assembly GCA_012515455.1 of Oligosphaeraceae bacterium. GTDB lineage: Bacteria > Verrucomicrobiota > Lentisphaeria > Oligosphaerales > Oligosphaeraceae > JAAZIZ01. The sequence goes on along the minus strand of JAAYYJ010000345.1, from coordinate 4,044 downwards.
GCTGCCCGGAGCCGGGAGCAGGCCGGGCAGGAAAATTTCTGCCGCCGGGCGGGTTCATATCAGGAGGAATGCAGCGGCATTGACCAGGCTGGGCAGTGCTTTGCCCGGCTGGAGCAGCGTCTGCAGGACTGGAAGCGGATTGAAACGGCATTGACTAGGGCCCTCAACGCGGAGGAGAGCTTGCTGGCGACTCAAGCAGCGCTGACTGCCAGTCTCCAGACCGCAAAGGAACGCTCCGAGCAGGCCAGCAAAACATTCCAGGAGGCCGCCGCATTAACCCGGGACAAGGCGGCAAAACGGCAGGAACTTTTTGCCGCCCGGGACTGCGACCAGGAGGAAAGCGCCGCCAATGCTGCTCTGGAGCAGGCGCTGGTTTGCTCTCAGGAAGCCGCCGCGCAACTGGCCCAGGCTGAAGAGAAGATCGCAACCAGCCAGGCGTTGCTGGAGGATCAGCTCAGGCAGCAGGCGAGCTGGGCCGAAATTGTGGGTCAGGGCAACGCTGCCGCCGCACAGGCCTTGCAGCAGGAGGGATTCGCCAGCGAGGATGAATTTCTCTGCGCCTGCCTGTCCTCAGCGGAACGGAGCAAACTGCAGGCGGAAAAAGAGCTGCTGGACCAAAAAGTCGCCTCCTGCCGGAATAGTTATGATAAAGCTGTTATCCAACACCGGGACTGTCAGCAGCTCTGCCAGGGGCTGGATGCCCAGGCCATCAGCGCCCGCCTGCAAGCCCTGAGCGCAGAAACCGGCACCCTTAATCAGGAGCTGGGCAGTGCCAGCCGGCAGGAAAAACTCTGGCAGGCGGCTCAGCAGCAATATCATGATCTTGGCACCGAGTTGCAACGCCTGAAGCAGGATGAGGGGCAATGGCAGGAGCTCAACCTGCTGATCGGCAGCAGTGAAGGCGGAAAATTCCGCAATATCGCCCAGAGCATCACCCTGGATAACGTCATTGCCCGGGCCAACGAACGGCTGAAGATTATTATGCCCAGGTACGAGCTGGTTCGGGCTGAGACCGAAGAGTCGGAAAACAATACCCGCAGGAATACTCCGCGCTGCCTGGCCATCAATGTCATTGATGATTATCTGGACGGACAGGAGCGCGATACCAAGAATATCTCCGGCGGTGAGACCTTCGTAGTCAGCCTGGCCCTCGCCCTCGGACTCTCAGGACTGGATAATACCAATCTGCAGGTCGAGACGCTGTTCCTGGACGAGGGATTCGGCAGCCTGGACGCATCTGCCCTAGAACAGGCTCTGCAGGCCCTGGGACGACTGCGCGATGACGGGCGCTTGATCGGAATCATCTCTCATGTCGAGGCGATGAAGGATCTGGAGCCGCAAATAGTGGTCGAGAGGCTGGGGAACACCGGCCGCAGCCGAATTTATGGCCCCGGCTGCACGTTCCAGCCGCCGCTGGCAAGGGAGAAAAAGGGACCGAGGAAGAGGAGCCGGAGCAGTTCATCCGGGCCCATCGCAGAGGAATAGTCTTAACCGAGGGCGGGATTCAGTCCAGCAGCAGGGTGTCGTGTTTGCCGATTCTGCGCAGGTGCTCCTGGCAGTTCCAGGAGATCAGCTGCCATTCCCGGGCGGGATAGTGGTATTTGAGGATATTGATGGAGGCATTGGCAGGGTGCGCGAGCATATTCTCGCGCCCGGTCGGCCCGACTACCATCCGCAGCAGGCGTTGCAGTACCCCGGTATGGGTGACCAGGAGCACCCTCTGCCCCGGATGCCGGCGCACCAGCAGCGCCATAAATGACTCCACCCGGGACTGAAATTCTTGCCGCGATTCGCCACCCGGCGCACAGACCGTCTCGAGTTCGTAGCGGAAAGCCAGCATCATCTCCTGCTTCTCGTGCAGCAGCTCCCGTTGCGGGCGTGATTCCAGCTCACCGACGTGCCATTCCCGCAATGCCGGATCAAGGTGCACCTCCAGGTCCTGGTGATAGGCGGCAATCAGCCGGGCGGTCTCTCTGGCCCGGCCGAGGTCGCTGCTGTAGGCAGCCGCGAAATTCTCGTCCTGCAGCCGTTCGGCTACTGCCATGGCCTGCTGCAATCCCCGTCGGCTGAGCGGCGAGTCGCTGTGTCCCTGGAACAAACAGGCGAGGTTCCCCTCGGTCTCACCGTGGCGGATAATAGTAAAATCAACCGACTCTGGCATGAACTTCTCGTGAATATGCTGGCTCTGGTCAGCGGGCGCAAATCAGGCGTGCCCGGCGGCGAAATCGGCCAGGTATGCGAACTTCGGGGTCAATTTCCCCTCGCGCACGATGGTGGCACCGGCGATGGTCGGATCATTCAGGTATTTGCTCAGCAGGAGGGGGAAAACAATCTGGCGGAGTCCTTCGCCGAAACTCTGGCTGGCTTCCAGAGGCAGGGCATTGGGCAGAGAATCTACCGCCATGCAGGAGATGTTCTGCAGCGAACTGAAGGGGGGCTCCTCCTTCCCGGTCCGGGGGTTGTAGTCAAAGAAGGGCTCGCTGTGGGTGGAGGAGCGCAAGGTCGACTCGATGCTGCCGGGGATATCGCAGGTTACATCGCCGACGACCTGCAAATTCATTTCGATGGCCTTCAGCTGTCCGCGGGTCAGGTGCACCGGCGAGGCCGGGTCCCAGTAATGGCAGACCAGCAGCAAGTCGGCGGCGCAGGCATACGGGAAGAAGCAGCTCTGGTAATCGCCGGGGTTTTTCTGCAGGTCACTGAAGGAGAACGGCTGTTGCGGGTGTGTCTTGTGCCGCAGCATCTCTTCCACTTTCAAGAAGGAGTAGCAGGCGCGGCTGCCTTTGGGCAGACGCAGGAATTCCGGCGGGGGCAGTTCCTGGAAGCCGATGCGCTGCAGAAGCGCCTGCGCGCCTTCTGAGGCCTGGCCGCTGCCAGTGATAATGATTTTCAAGGGCAGTTTGGCGCAGCCTTGGCATAACGCATAAATCTGCTCGGTGGTGAAAGACTTGTCAGGAGCGGGCAGGGTGAAGGCTCCCGAACGCAGGCCGTAGCCGCGCAGGGTGTTGTAGGCGCCCACAAAGCCGGCCCACCAGCTGAAGGAGTTCAGACGCTGATTCTGGGCATCAACCAGATATTCGTAGTCGCTGAAGGTGATCCCGGCGGACAGCAGCTTCTGCAGCAGCGGACGGTTGTGCTCCTGGAATTTGGCCAGGTGCCCGAAAAAAAAGTAATGCTTGCCGGGCAGCAGTGATGCCAGTTTGGCTTCTTTGATCCCGAACAACACCTGGCAGTCCTCCAGGCTGTCAACGACCGGAATGCCCAACGCGCGGTACGCGTCGTCGGAATAGGCCCGGATGGCACTGCTCTGGACCTTGAATTCAGTGCCGGGGAACGAGTGCTGCAGAGCGATAATCTGTTCCGGGGTCAATGCCACGCGGTTGTCTTCAGGGGTCTTGGTCTCACGGATGATGCCGATTTTCATTGCTGAACTCCTGGTTGGGCCTATCTTGTAGCGTCGCCGGAGACCGGGCGCATTTTGAGCCGAAAACTCTAACATAATTGGAGTTTGACTTTTTTCAAATGCAGAACCCCGGACGGATGAATTTTCGCCCTGCCGGTTTGCAATGCTCCAGCGATGGCTTACCATATAGGGCAGGGCGGGGCAGGCATCAATATCTTGTCCCCGCGGACTGCAGGGGCATTTATCGTTAATGTGGCAAATCATGTGCTGAGCACTTGATTATTTTCAGACTGCCGGCTGTAGATCAGGCTTGAAATTGCCCTATAACCGCTCTGGCGCCGGCAACGCCTCACCCTGCCGGTGCACCGACCGGCCGACGATCGAAAACCGCCGGCAGGCGGCTGTCCGCTGGGCGCCGGCAACGCCTCACCCTGCCGGGTACTTGATCAACCCAACCTCTATGGCAAAGCTCTTTTTCCAGCACAGCTCTTCTCACCTTAACCATTTCCAGTCAGTAATGGCACTGCTGCCATGGTCCGCCTCTGGCGGTCCTCACGCGCGCGCGTCCAAATTCAGGGTTGGGGGTCCCCCCAATCGGTGGGGCAATGTCATTAACTTAAGGCTTTTTTCATCATATTCTA
>JAAYYJ010000344.1 GCA_012515455.1 Oligosphaeraceae bacterium | reverse complement strand
TCGAGCAGTGTTTCGTAGCTGCCCACACCATAGACCTTGCCGGCGTAGCCGTTCATGGCGTAGCCGCGGGAACGGGAGGCATAGAGGCGGTTGACCTGCCCGGCCGGGCAGCTGAAGAAGACCACCTTTTGGCCGGACGCGAGGTCGTCGGAAGCGGTGAATCTGCAATTAAGATACAGCTCAGCCAGCAACCTGGTCCAGCAGGCTTTCGGGCGGTTCGCGGGGTCGGGCCGGATGGGGTACCAATCGTTATAATCCTGGGTGTAGAGTGACATCACTACGCCGATTTGCTTCAGGTTGTTGCGGCAGGCGATGTCGCGGGCTTTTTCGCGGGCCTTGGTCAAGGCCGGCAGCAGCATTGCGGCCAGCACGGCGATGATGGCGATGACCACCAGCAGCTCGATCAATGTGAAGAGCCTGCTCTTGCAACTGTTCCGGAAGGGCCTGCTTTGAGAATTGGGAGCGTCGCTGGAGAAGTTCTGGTGCATAAATTCCTCCTTGGGGCAGAGCCCGGCAATTTTCACTGTCAAGACGGTCACTCAGGGTGGATTTGCAGCTCGGTGGTGCTGCTAAGTCCGCTGCTCAGGTCGGTTGCTCGAAGCAGCCACGTCCCGGGCGGGTCGGAGAGTGCGGTGGCGAAGGCTTGCATGAACTGACCGCTGTTGGAGACTAGGTTCCGGCAGTAATGTTTGCACAGTTTCCCGTCAGGAGAGATTACTTCCAGGCGGACGACCTGCTGGGATGTATGGCCGCGGTTCGGCAGGCTGATGCTGCATTCGAGCACTCCGCCGGGGGCGATACTGGCCGGGCTGAGAGCCAGCGTCGGTGGGGCAGCCGGTTCGGGCAGGAGCGAGAAGAAGGCCGCTTCGCCGGGTGAGAGTTCCAGTTCGAACTCCTGCAGCTGCCCGAGATATTGTCGCTTGCGGATATTATAGACATGGCAGCTTTGGGCAAGATTGACTTTCAGACGCTTGAATTTCTCCTCGGAGTTGAGATCCTGCAGCAGACCGAGATAGACATGGTCGCCGTTGCGGAAGCGGAAGAGCCGGGTGCAATGCGGTTCCAGTCCGTCGGCCTGAGTGACTTGGGCCGGCAAAGACTCTATGCCGGCGTGGCGCAGCAGCTTCCACAGCAGCTGCTGATGCAGGCGGTTCTCCTGGTAGGAATTTTTCAGGCTGGGGAATTGATCGAACAGGAAGTTGGCGTAAATGATTTTTCCCTTGGCAATTTCGCGACTGAAGACCGCGGGGTGCCCGTCGACGGTGGCCAGGACTTTGGCCGTGGTGGCTGCGGCCGAGTCATCCTGCAGCTGGACCCGGACCTGGAGGCCTGCGAAGGTCAATTGACCGGGCAGGACCTGGCCTTTGCCTCTGTTTACGCCCAGGAGTTCGGCGACGCTGCCGGCGGTGCTGGTCCGGCCGTGTCCGTCGTATAGTCCCAGGCCGTAATCGGCGATCACCGTGCCGCCGTCGTGGAGGTATTTCTCCAGCACGGTTTTTTCCTCCCCGGCCAGGCTGATGCAGAAGGGCAGGATCAGCAGCTGATGCTGTGCCGGGTCGAGCTGCACCAGTTGTTGGGAGGCCACGAAGCGGTACTGGCAGCCGACCGCATCCAGCAGCAAACGCCAGCCGTCGATGGCGTTGTTGAAGAGTGCGCCCTGCTCGGTAATGGTCGCCATGCGCATCGAATTCTGGCTGTAGAGGATCAGCGCCTGGTCGTCATCACGGCGGCTCTGCCGCAGCAGGCGGCCCAGGCCATAGCGCAGGTCGGCGGTAGCCGCGCCATAGTCTTCGAGCTGTCGGCTGAAGGTAAGGTCAGGGTTGAGGGCGATATTGTCAATAAAGAATGAGTTGCCGCCGCCTTTGTATTCAAATGCGGTCAGCCAGACGGAATGGAACAGTGGTGCGCCGGTCTTGGCATAGCCGCCATTAAAAGGCATGGCGATGAAATTCTGGTCGGCGTAGGAGCGGATCAGGCTGGTCTGGATGCCGCTGTAGGGTGCGAGCAGGTTGTTATTGAAGGCCTGCATGAACAGAAACCAGTCGTAACCGCTGTACGGGTTCGGGGTGGGCACGGTTCCGGAGATGCTGACCGGGCAGCCGGGGTCCAGCTGCTGGATGAATTCTTTGGTCTGCTGATAGAAATCCGCCATGCTTTGGTCCATAAAAGCCCGATGGTCCAGCCAGGCGGCGTAGTTTTTCTGTTCAGCGGCTTCGACGGAGGTCAGGGGCAGGACTTCCTGGAAGCTCTGGTACGCGCTTTGATAAGTCTGGTTGAGCTGTTCCAGACTGGCATATTTTCCCGGCAGCCATTTGCGGAAGGCCGCCAGGGTAGCCTCGGAGAAGCAGAAATCGAATGATTGTCCCCACATGGTCAGGGAATTCTCGTCGCCCAGGGAATAATGGGCGGGCTGGTATTCCTGGATGGTGGCGATCATCTGGCGGATGCGTTCCTGGTCCTCCTGCCGGGTCTGCGGGTCATGCAGGCAGGGTGTCCGGCACAGGTATTTTTTCTCGCCGGTCTCCTGGTACAGTTTTTTGTTCTCGTTGAAGTATTCCTTGTTCAAGTGTTGCGGGGCCAGGTTATTCAGGCTAACCTCCAGGTTATGGCGCCAGAGGAATTTTGCGGTGCTGGGGATATGGGTGGGGATAGCCCTCCAGCCGGTGTTGTGCAGCAGCACCGAGTCGAAGATATCGGCGGCGGCGATGCGCTGCATGCGCAGGTCGTTCAGGTACTCCGGGGTATGCAGGAAGCCGTTATCCAGCAACCAGATATTGACGGGATAATCATCATAAGTCCGGCGGCCGTTCTGGAGATAGCACCACTGGCGCAGGGTGCCGGCGCGGCTGTCTTCTACTGAACCGGTGATATCCAGGCAGAACGCCCGGGCGATGGGGTTGCTGAACGACATCCGGAAATTATTCATGCCGTCTGTCACCTCGATTGTCTGGCGGGCGACCAGCCGCTGCCAGGAATCCCGCAGGCGAAGCTCGGCCCGGCCGCTGCCGGCCACCTGCAGAGTGCCGGTCACCTCGACTGCCTCGCCGTGGGCGGCGATGGCGGTGTTGGCCGCCAGTAAGCGCAAGGGCGAGGAGCGGCTTAGGCGGGTGGCGGCGAAATCCAGCACCGCGGTGCCTTTTTTCAGCTGCAGATGCAGCAGCGCGGTGCCGAAAAATTGCGGGATGGTGATCTGGGCAGTGGTGGTTGTGCTTGCGATGGTGTGGCTGCCCTGGTCCAGGATGGCGAAAGAATCATCGCGCAGTTCCCAGTCCAGGTGCAGGTCCTGGTAATCGTCCATTTGACCCTCGAGGGCAATGTGCACCGACTGTTCAGTATGGGTCACGGTAGAGATTGTCAGGGGCGGTTCACGGTGTGCGGCCCAGAGCATGGCTCTGGCCAGCAGTGCATAGAAGTACTCGTGATAAGGGTATGCGAGGCTTGAGTCGGCCTCCTCATAAGTGGCGGCGGTGGGGGTCAAGCCGCCGCCGGCCCACCATGGTTTGCCGGTCTGGGAGCCCGGGAAACCGACCGGGTGGGTCAGCGCTACCACCCGGCTGTGCAGCAGCTCCCGCACCGCGGCCAGGGCCTGTCCGTCGCAGCTCAGCAGCGGTTCTGCGGCTGCATAGCGGAAGCAGAAGGCAGTCGGCAGTGCCGCGAAGGGAATGCCGTCGGTAATGAAATGGCGGCCGTGTCTGGTCCAGGCACCGCTGCTGACATTTTTATTTTCGGCTGGTTCCTGCACTGGCAGAATTGCTGCCAGGGCGTCATTGATTCCCACAGGATAGGTATATACCAGGCTGCAGCCGGCCTCGACTTTGGCCACGATATTCTTCTGGTTCGCGGCATCGAGATGGTTCCAGGCGATGCCGCCGATCAGGATCAGGTCATACTCCTTCTGCAGGCTTTCCTTCAGCCAGACATTGCTGTCGGCTTTGCTGTATTGCATATAGTAGTCGGGCAGAGCGAAGCCCTGGCAGAAGATCACCGGCGTGTATTCGATATCGAGGCGCTGCTGCAATTCCGCCAGCTCCCGGGCGCTGAAGGAACTTATCAGCCCCAGCACCTGCAGCGGTTTGCCGGGCAGGGGCCGGGCCCAGGGGATGTGCGGCGTGCTGACGGTTTTGCTCATGGAGACCGCTTTGGGGAGATTGCCGATAGTCGGAATTTTCTCCGCTTCCGGGGGAAACACATACTCTGCGGTTTTTTCGCCGCTGGTGAGCAGGGTCCGGGCTTCCAGCAGCAGCTGGTGATTCTGGTCGTAGAGGGCGCAGGTCAGCAGGGTGGTGCCGCTGAAGGGGTGCTGCCATGAGCATTTCTGCAGGCTGCTGAGGCCGGGACCGATTACGGCTGAACCGCGCTGCAGCAGCGCAGTCTCTCCCGAGGGCAGGGCGGTGGCCTTGAGCATCAGCTCAACAGCGGTGTCCCGGGCGG
>JAAYYJ010000343.1 GCA_012515455.1 Oligosphaeraceae bacterium | reverse complement strand
GGGGTGCTGATGTCGCTGCTGCGGAATTCCTGCCCCTGGTGGGTGATGCTGGCGATATCGGGGACTTTCCGGCTTTCCCGCAGAGTGCCGTGTTCATTGTAAGCCCCGAAGTCGAAATCGCTCAGCACAGTACCGCCGGCCTGGACAAATTGTGCCACTGCGGCCAGTTCTGCTTCTGACATAGCCAGAGCGCAGGGCAGGATCAGCACCTGGTACTCAGAGCTGAGCTGCCGGGGCAGTTCCGGTGCATAAACGAAGCGGTAATCGAGGCCCAAATCGCCCAGCAGTGCGTGCCAGCCGGACAAGGAGTTCTGAAATTCATTGGCCCCGACTGTACCCGCGGCCACAAAGAAGCTGGTTTGGGAATACAGCATCGCCACCCGTGGCCGGAGCTGCGAGTTGAAGACCAGCCGGGCCAGGCCGCGCCGGGCCTCCGCCAGCAGCTTCTGATATTCGTCCAGGCAAGGCGTCAGCTGCAGTTCGCCGGTAATGCCGGCGCGGGGGGCGTAGAAGGGCGACAGCCGGGCACCGGAGAGCAGGTCGCGCCAAAAGAAGGAGTTGATGTAGCCGTCACTGCGGTGGGTCGGGGCCACATAGCCGCCGAACCACTGCCCGGCCAGCATCCCGGGACGGGCCAAATCCTGCACCAGCTTGCGTTGGATGCCGTCGTAGTAGGCCAGATAATCCAGCTGCCGCAACACCAGAGCCCAGTCGAAGCTGTAACCGGGATTGACGGTGCCCGAAAGCCCGATAATGCTGTCCGGCACCGCTTCTTTGAGGTACTGGCGCAGGTTGCCGAGGTAATTCTCGGCAAAGACCCGGTTCATAAAGACCTTGTGGTCCACGAAAGACCCCAGGCGGGACTTGTCGCCAAGCTGCTGCAGCTGCACCGGCTGCACGTCCGCAAACGAGGCGAAGGTCGTGCCCCATTCGGAGTTGAGGCGCTCCAGAGTGCCGTACTGCTGCTCCAGAACCGCCCGGAAATCCCGCAGGCAATCCGGGGAAACGCAGACCGTGCTGCCGATGAACTGCTCGTCGCCGACGAAGTGATACTTCACGTCCAGAGCGGTGGAGTCGCTTTTGGCACACAGCTCGGCAATGGTCTGGGCCGCCCGTTCCTGGGCCGCACTGGAGGAAAAACAGGGCTCCCGCACCGGGTCGGATTTCTTGTCATCCTTGTAAGTGGTCCAATTGCCGAACGAGGTCGAGCCGAGACCGTACACCGAGGGCTCGAGATTCACGTTCCGCAGTGCCCGCACCGCCTGGCGGTTGTCCCGGCACCAGATGATGGCCTGGTTAAAGCCCAGTTGGCGGTAAAGAGGGAATTTCATGGAGTCCGCCGCCGGCCAGATGACCGCGGTGAGCTCCTGCGGGTCGGCTTTCTGCCCCGCAATAATGAATTCCTCGCAGCTCTGCGCCCGGATGCGGCCGTCCTGGCGGGCACTGAGCAGGGCCCGGTAGAGGGTCGAATACGGCGCCTGAGGCTGGAAATCAAGGCGCACCGAGCCGCGCCCGGAGGCCTGCGCCAGCAGGCGGAAATCCGCATCTTCAATCTGCAGGGTCAATTCCGCCTCCGCCAATGATGCTTCGGCTTGGATGGGCAGACTCTGGCTTAGGCTGCCGCGCCGGCCGGCCGGGAAATTCACCTTCACGGTCAGGTCCTGGG
>JAAYYJ010000038.1 GCA_012515455.1 Oligosphaeraceae bacterium | reverse complement strand
TCTTGGATACCCGGCTGAATGGCGGGTTCCGACCCGACCGCACCAGCGCCCGGTGCTGGCGTTCCTGGATACCCGGCTGAATTGCGGGTTCCGACCCGATCGCACCAGCGCCCGGTGCTGGCGATCTTGGATACCCGGCTGAATGGCGGGTTCCGACCCGACCGCACCAGCGCCCGGTGCTGGGATTCATTGTCCTTTACAGGGAAGCAGTGGTCCGGGAACATGGTATTTGTATGCAATTGCTGATTTGGGCCTTGACAAAATTGCCAAAAGCACTAATTTTTTCCCCGTGCCCTTGATTCTAGCGGTGGGCCCATCCCACCGATTGGGGGGACCCCCAACCCTAATTTGGACGCGCGCGCGCGAGGTCTGGCAGCAGCCCGAGGGATGGTTCTCCGAGGAGTTCATCCGCTGGCGAGCGCGTATTCTGCCGCCAGGCAGGTGATCCGACTGATCCTCAACCCGCGCAGAGAGCAGCCGGCCAGGGAAACTGCCCCTGGCAGTGATTGCTTGCCAAGCGCGGCAAAGGTGCCAGAAAGACGACTGCAAAAGCACTGCATAGGCAACTGCCAGTATGGTAATCTGTTTTGCCTGAGTAAACGCACAACATTACGACTGGCAGCGGTTAGTGTTAATGACAACTCAAATTGGCGGCAAATTTGTCATGCAGGGGTACCACCTGCACCGGTTGATTATTTTGGGTCTGAATCAGGATTTCATAGAGAAAAAATCCGCTTCTTCGGGTGCTTCAATATGGAGCCCCGCGCTTATCAAAAATGGCGCCGATTTTGATTATCATCCACAGTTAGCAGGAAAGTGTAATCTCAGGCCCTGCACCATCCGTGACAGCAGGCAGTGCACCCTAATAATCTTTTTCCGTCCGCACTGCTTGACTTCCCAAAACTGGGAGGGTATATTTTTGACACGTGGCAACATAAGCATTAATGCCTGTGTGTGTTTGCGGTATGTGTTCATGCCGGGGCAGTCATATTATCGGTGCGGGTGTCCAAGTTTCCAACAGATTGGGGGTTGCGATGTCTTATCTGGAATATCGGAATTTTGCCTTGTATTTTTCTGAGGAAGATCGGACACTGAGTCTGTACCGGGTCACTGGCGGTGGGCAATTAGCCTGTTTTTTAGAGAATGCCGAGCTCCTCGTCAAAGGCATGGACAAGCGTTTTCATAGCGCTCGCGACTATTCCAGCTGCACCGTGCAATCGTTGCCTGACCTAAAATTTACCCGTCCGGAGAACAATCAGTACTGGGAGTATGAGGTTCATTTATCCGGGGGGCCGGGGGGCCTGCCAGAAGTGGTTCTGGGGGCGGCAATGCATGGCGATCGCATTACGCTTTGCGCCCTCACGGGCAGTGTGCATCTGCGCGGCGTGTTCAGGAATGGCCGCGGCGCCGGTCGTCACGTTTTTTTGTTGAACCGCGCCTCTTCTACGGCGGCCTTGCGCAATGCGGTCGGGCCGGCTGATAATCCTGGCGCGGATATGCTGTACAACCGTTTGACAGACAGCGCGGTGAGGTTCAGCGGGAAAACCTCCGTCCACTTCGATTGGTTGCAGCAGGAGTATGTTTTTTCGGGCCGGATGCAGGGGTCTTCGCGGTTGGAATTTCGCTTCGAGCAGCAGATCGGGCAGACTATTTTTCGCACCAGGTACTGGTCGCCCATTTCCCGGAAGCATCAGTTCAAGACGCCGCCGGTGGGATGGATGACCTGGTATGCGGTACGTTTTGCGGCCAGTGAGCAGGTCGTTCTGGATAACGCCGCCAAAATGAAGCAGCTGTTCGCTGACTACAATGACAAAATCTGCATCTGGGTGGATTGGGAATGGTGTCATAAAGCGCTGGATGGTCTGGGCGAACCGGGAGTGGATGTCCTGCATCCCCGCACCGACGCTTATCCCCGCGGCTTGAAATACGTCTCGGATGAAATCAAACGGCTGGGGATGGTCCCGGCCCTTTGGACCGGTGCCACCTGTGATGGCGACTGGAATGAGATGCTGAAAAAGCATCCGGAATATATGCTGGCGAAGCTGGTGAACTGGGCCGGGAATCTCTGGGTCGATTTAAGTCATCCAGAGATTGAAAAAGAGTACATACCGCGGATTTTCCGCCAGATTCTGGAGTGGGGATATGAAGCAATCAAGTGGGATTGCCTGCTGAACTCGCTGCGTATCAACGACGAATACCGGGCACAACGCCATCAGCCCGACCTGTCGTCCGAGGAAGCCATGCACCGACTGGTCAAAGCGGCCCGGAAAGTGATCGGTGACAAGATGTATTTTTTGGGCTGCACCGCCTGCGACCGCGCTGCCCTGGCGGCGAACGATATATTCGACGCGTTCCGGATCGGCGGCGATGTGTTCGGCTGGAAGGAATTCAAAGAAAATGCGGTCAATCGCGCCTTCTCCTATTATCCACTCCATAATACACAGAACTTCCTGGACCCGGACACGCTGGTGCTGCGCGAACAATACAGCACCCTCGAGCAGGCGCGGTCCAGGGTGACCTTCTTTGCTTTGACCGGCATGCAATTGACGGTCGGCGATCCGGTTGCTGAGCTGGACTCCCCCAGGGTTGATGCCCTGCGCAGGGCTATGCCGGTGGCAGAAATTCGGCCGCAGGAAATGCTCCGCAAAAGTGTTACCGGTGATACTGCCGTGACAGTATGTACGGTCGCCCGTCCGTTTGGCAGCTGGTATATCGCCGGAGTATTCAATTTGGGCGATGAACCTAGGCACGTCCAAGTGCAGCTGGCGGAGACCTTGAACCTCCCGGCCGGAAAATACGCCGGATTCGATTTTTGGGCGCAAGAATTCATCGGCATATCTGAGACCGTCATTGATTTAGGCCTGCTGCAGGGAGGATCCTGCGCCGCCCTGCGACTGACCAAAATCGAAAAGGTCCCGGTCCTCATCGGCAGCACCCGGCATTTGCTGCAGGGAGCCATTGAACTGAAAAAATGCGAGTTCAATGCCAGAAAGAACTGCCTGTCGGGAAAAATCAGCCTGGTGCAGAATGATCCAGTCGCACTCTATTTCTACGTCCCGGAAAAATTCTCCGTCGTCCCCGCTGCCAATCTGTGCAGCACCGGCCTGATTACGAAACTGGTGCTTTCGGGGGCCGAATCCAAAACAGTATCCTGGCAAATCAATTTCCGGCCCAGGGCCAGCCGATAACACCATTGACATCAGGTTTTCAGGAAATATCGCTGCAGTAACTAGCAACCACAGCAACAGAAGGAAGCAAGAGATGAATCAGGCACTGCGTTTAGGTTTCATGCCAACCCGGCGGCGTTTCTTTTCCCGTGAGGATGCCATCAAATACAAAGAGTTGACACTGGCAAAAATCAAGGCGCTGGCGCCGGATGTCGCAATCGTAGACCTGGAGAGTTTGAATGACGAGGGGCTGATCCGCACGGTGGAGGAAGGAGAACGCGCGGCTGAACTTTTCATCGCCAAGGGAGTGGACGGGATTTTTTGTCCGCATTGCAATTTCGGCACCGAAGATGCGGTGGCCCTGGCCGCCAGGAAGGTGGGCAAGCCGGTATTGCTGTGGGGGCCGCGGGACGAGGCTCCCACGGCGACAGGGGAGCGCCTCCGGGATTCACAATGTGGATTATTTGCGACCTCGAAGGTGATGCTGCGAATGGGGGTGAAATTCACCTACATTCCGAACTGCCGCCTGGACACCGAAGTATTTGCCAACGGCTATCTGAATTTTCTCCGGGCCACCGATGCCGTCAAGCATTTTCGGGGGGCGCGCATCGGGCAGGTATCGACCCGCCCCCGGGATTTTTACTCTGTAATTATCAATGAGGGTGAACTCCTGGAGCAATTTGGCATCCACGTGGTGCCGATTGACCTTGGCAAACTGGTCAAGGAGGTGCGAGACCTGCTGCGTGCACCCACAGCAGAGGTGCGAGAGACTGCGGCCGGAATGAGCAAAACCGCAAATTTTACCGGCATGTCAACGGAATTGCCGCTGAAGCTGGCGGCCCTGAAAATGGCGCTGCTGAAATGGCAGGCGGCAGAGAATCTCGGTGCCGCAGCTCTGCAGTGCTGGGATACCCTGCAGGATGAATTGGACCTCTGTTCCTGCTTTGTGCACGCGGAATTGACCGACGGCGGATTCCCGATTGCCTGCGAAACCGATATTCATGGCGCCATTACCTCGCTGCTGCTGCAATCCTGCAGTCACTTCCGGGAGCCGACCTTTTTCGCCGATCTGACCATTCGCCACCCCGGCAATGACAACGCGGAACTGCTGTGGCATTGCGGGCCGTTCCCGGCGTCCCTGGCCCAGGGGGACCGGAAAATCTGCCGTCACTTTGTGCTGCCCAGCCACGCTGAGGGGGTTTGCAACTGGCAGTTGAAAGACGGGCCGGTTACCATCAGCCGTTTTGACGGACTGCGCGGCAAGTATTCTTTGCTGTGCGGCGAAGGTCGCACCGTGCCTGGGCCTTATTGCCAGGGGACATACACCTATGTTGAGGTGAAGGACTGGCCGCGTTGGGAAGAGAAAATCATTTACGGACCCTATATCCATCATGTGTCCTGTGCTCTGGGGCGTTATGCCCCGGCCCTGTATGAAGCCGCCCGGCATATTGACGGACTCGAATTTGATCCGGTCGAGCCGACACGGGAGGAAATTCAGGCGGCTCTGCGGGAAGGAAGGGTTTGACCGGTATGGCGGTTATCACCGGCAGGAAGGAAGCCTTGCGATTGATCGCAGGCCTGAACGAGAAAAAAGTCACCATGGCGGTTTTGGGTACCGGGAGCCACTGGAATACCGAGGCGATTCTGCTGGCGGCCAGCAAATTCTGCCAAAAATATCAGCTGGCGAGCATTCCTGTATCGGTGTCCATGACCTTCAATTACCCCCACATGCCCCAGGCCCAGCGGATAATGCATTGCCGCAACCCCAGGCTGGGGTTTCTCAGCATGATGGAACATCTGCATCTGCTGGCCGACAGCCCGGACTCCATGTACCGGCATATCACAGTGCTGCCCCACCTGGACCACGCAGACCCTGAGTATGACCTGTGGGCACTCACCGAGGGAAGCCGGATGCTGGCCTCGGCGATGTTCGACGCGCAGCGGTATGCACCGGCACAAAATGTGTCGCTGACCCGGGAGTATGTCGCGAATTATGGCCGCAATCTGCTCGTGGAGGGGATTCTGGAAGAGCTCCCCGTGGCCGACAAGCATGCGGTCGCGGCTGAGGCATGCGCGGATCATTATCTCGACCGGGCCGGGGAATATGTGAAAAACACCGGCATTGATTTCCTGGTGGCCGACCTGGGCACGGAACAGCAATCCGCCTCTACCTGCGGTGCCCATTACCTGCAGGACCGGGCCCGGCAGCTGACTGCCATCCTGGGCCGGGATATGCTGGTGCTGCATGGCACCTCCTCGCTGGCGCAGAATCAGATGCAGGGCCTGGCGGAAGACGGTGTGATTCGGGTCAACATGTGGACCAAGATTGCCCGCGAGGCCGGGCAATACGCGGCCTCGCGTCTGGCCAGCCGGGCGGACGCACTGGCCAGCAACGATTTTGAAGCCGCCGAATCACACCAGTACCTGATGGATTCCGTGGACAAAGCCTCGGACCTCATGGTGGCGATCCTGGAAGCACTCAATTACCCGAATCTGGCCCGGCAATAATCGCACCGCGGCGCTGCCGCACCCTGCGCCCGTCACCCGCCCCGCGGGGCAGGGCGCGGGCGGCGTCCTGGCCGCGGACGAGGGTATCGAGTACCTGGGGTGATTTTATTAACTGGAACTGGGAATTTGAGTGCTTATGCTGACCACCACGATGGCAAAAATAGCCGCAGAGGCCCGGCTCTCCCGCTATACGGTTTCCAAAATTCTGAATGGCGACTTGAGGGTAAAGCCGCGGAACCGTGATCTGGTGCTGTCGTTGTGTGAAAAGTATGGCTATGTCCCGAATCACCATGCGGTCAGCCTGGTTCGCGGCACAAGCAATATCCTGGCCATTCTGGTGCCCTATATCACAGATGGTTTCTACAGTGAGATTATTGAGACGGCGGAGAGATATGCAGCGGCCCGAGGCTTTCGCACCATCTATCAGTCTTCTTACAACGATGCCAGGGTGGAAGCAGAGATATTACGGGGCTTTCTGGCCTTGAAGGTCTCGGCCCTGATCATGGTCCCGGTAGTAAAGAATCCGGATATCCGTCTGCACCGCCTGATTTCCGCCCAGATACCGGTGATTTATCTGGACCGCACGGTTGATCCGGATGCCAGCGCGGTACTCAACGACAACGAATTGAGCGCAGCGGTCATGACCGGACATCTGCTCCAGAAAACCCGCCAGGTGGCGTTTTTCGACAGCTTTTATGGAGAACAGAACCTGACGGCCCTGGCCCGCCGGAATGGATACCGCAAAACAATGGCGCTATCGGGATGTACAGCCAGGTTTATGGCAACGGACAACAGCGCTGAGCAGCAGGACAACGAGCGGTACGGATATGAAAACATGAAAGCGTCACTGAAAAGCAGTCCTGCTCCGGAGGCGTTGTTCTGTGTTACCGATGCGGTGGCGCTGGGGGCGATGCGCGCTGCGGCTGAAATTGGGCTGGTTCCAGGCAGGGATATCCTGATCGGGGGCCATGACAATCTGCATTTCGCCCCATTCATCAGCCCCTCTCTGACTACTATGGAGCAGCCTAAAAAGGAGTTGGCGGAGGGTTCTGTGGATATGGCCCTGGAGATGATGCAGCGTGGCAAAGGCAACGGGCAGACCAGAATTTATCAATCCCGGCTGATCATCCGGGAATCAACCGGGGGTACGGGGCCTGCGGTAGCAGGAAGCTTACCGGCATAACCTCCCCTGCCCGGATAAAGCGGGATGGACAGCAAGCCGGCCGGCAGCTCTGGCCGCGCTGTGCCGGCTGTGGCCGGAGGAGGTTACCGGGACACTGGTGCCAGCCGGAAATCGTCCAGGAGAATCGAGGCTTGCTCGCAGCCGGGAGCGATGGCGGTAGTGTTGCGCCTGCCGCGGCCTCCCGGGGCCGGATCAGGAGTTCAGTTGCACCGCAAGGCCAATGCCACCGCTGCGGGCCTTATGGAACGCTTTTGCCGCAGCACTGACATCGTGAGCCCCCAGGCCGACCAGGACACAGAGGACCTTCTCCTGATCGGAACTGCGGCCGACTGCCTTCGCAGCCACGATACTGCCCAAATCCACCGCCAGGGAGTTTTCCGGAATTTTGTTCTGCTCGACCAGGTTTTTGATTTCACCCCGGTGTGCCGCCTGCCCGGCGCTGTCGACCACGATTTTGTCGAAGCTGAGCAAGGCATCGTCTTCAGCCTGCTGATAGGAACCCATTCCCAGCATCAGCACGCCAGGTTGCAGCCATTCCTTGCGGATGAACGGTTTGTTTGCGGTGGTCAGCAGTACCACCACATCAGCCTGGCTGACGGCAGCAGCCGTATCGGTCGTGGTCTGCACTTTGATGCCGAACTCTCCTGCCAGCATCTGCTGAAAGGAGTCAAGGCGGGCCTGGCTGATATCCACGACCGTGAGTTCGGCCCCCGGTGCCGCCTGCCGAATGCAAACGCTGGCAGTGCGGCCTTGGCTGCCCGCCCCAACCATGACTATCCGCCTGGCCCCCGCCCGGGCCAGATATTTTACCGCCACGGCAGCAGATGCGCCAGTGCGCCAGTCGGAAATATAAGTGCCGTCCAGGACGGCCAGGGTATCACCGTTCTCCGGGCTGGTCAACACCAGAAGACCGCGAATGTATGGCATGCCGTTGCCGGGGTTCAGCGGGTAGCCGCCCACCCACTTGATGCCGGCGGCATGCTGCGAGACCAGGAAGGCCGGCATCGCGTTGTTCCAGGCATCCGAACCGCTCCGGGACATGTCCAGGTGAATTTTCGCAGGCATAACCACCTGCCCCAGCCCCCAATCCCGAAACACTTCCTCCACAATACCATTGAATTCTGAGTGCGGCAGCAGAGCCCTGATCTCACTGTCCCGAAGAATAAGAGTCTCGGATTTGCTCATGTTCATCCTCCTGATCGATGTAAAAACAGCACAACCCTGCCGCACCATAGCTGGATGGGATGCCGCCAAACGCAGCAGAAGGGACGGTATTTTTTCCCTGGCGGATAGCCGGCCAGAGTTCTTTGGCGTCCTGGAAAGAAGCAGATTGTCCTTGATTGTGATTCAATGTAATCCTTGTTTGGCTATGCGCAACCGCCGCCGTTTATTTCTCCCGGCAGTCCCGGTTGCCGCGGGGGGGGGAAATAGTCCTGCCGCGGGAGTCAAGCAGGCGTCAGGGGGTGATGACGAGGCGGCTGGTCTGGCCGTCCATCTCCAGGTGCCATTCCTCGTTGGTGACGTAGTTCAGAAACACCCGGTCATGGCTGACCAGGAGAAGTCCGCAGGGGCAATCGGCCAAGGCCTGTTCCAGGCAACGTATGCTGGGCAGGTCCATGTGATTGGTCGGCTCGTCCATGATGATCACATGGGGCGAGCGCTCAATCCCGGAAGCCAGGAGGATCTTGCGGATTTCCCCCGGGCTGGGATTGTCGCTTTCCAGCAAGCGCTGCGGCCGCGAACCGAGGCTGCTGACAATCGTCAGCAGACGCCCCAGGCGAGCGCGGGAAAGAGCACGCACGCCTGCCATGACCTGGCGCGATTCCGCTTGGCTGATTTCCTGCGGCACGTAGACTATCTGCTCGGGATCGGCCTTGAAAAATGGCCGGAGGTAAGCGATCAGGGTGCTTTTGCCGCTGCCGTTGGGGCCGGTCAGGGCTACCCGCGCTTGCGGGCGCATGCACAAGGCCGGAAACACGAGCTGCCGCCCGCCGTCACCGAGCGGAATAACTCCCGCCGGGACATTCAGGATGGTGTCGCGCGGGGAACAGGCGTCGGGGTCGAGCCAGATGCCGAGGTCATAGGTCTTTTTGACCGTCAGCTCGGCCCGGGTCGCCACCGCCTGCTTCAACCGGCCGTCCATTTGGCTGTAGAGTTTGTTCCAGGTGGCGTCCTTGCCGGTGACCCGGGCCAGGCCAATGCGGTTGCGCGCGTCGTTGTCCTTGGCGCCAACCCGGCTTTTCGACCCCTGGGCCCGGCTCTGCTCGGCCTTTTCCCGGCGGTGCTGTTTTTCCTCGCGCAGCCGCTGGATGACGTGCTTGGCCTGGTCGTCCCGGCGCCGGGCGTGGTCCTGTTCCAATCCGTCCTGCCGCGCACCCTCGGTGACCCCGCCGGGACGCATCACCGCCGCCGGCGGATCGATGAACAGGCATTGGCGGCACAACCGGTCGAGCATTTCCCGGTCATGGCTGACCAGGAGCCCGACGCCGCGGAAATCACCCAAAGCCGTCAGCAGCCGGTCGCGGGCGGCGCTGTCAATGTGGTTGCTGGGTTCGTCCAGCGCCAGCAAATCAGGCGACTGCCACAGGGCCACGGCAATCTGGGCGCGCTTGCGTTCGCCGTGACTCAGCGTGGACCAGCGCCCGGGCCAGTCCGGCTGCAGTCCCAGCTGGGCAATCAGCCGGATGGCCGCCCCGGACTGGTCCTGCAGCAGCCCAGCGAGCTCGGCGGGCAGGTCGTCCGTGCGCTGCTCGCAATAAATGGCGCGGCCGGAGGCATGCACCGTGCCGGTCTGGGGCGGCAGCAGGCCCGTGGCTAGCTTCAACAGGGTCGATTTGCCGACGCCGTTGGCGCCGACGACCCCCGTCCAGCCCGGCGGGAAATGGACGTCCAGGCCGGTAAACAGCGGTCGCGTCGCGCGGTCATAGGAAAAACTTACCTGCTGCAGTCGGAGAAAGGGGGGCATGGCGGACTCGCCGTTGGGGTGGTGGTGGGCGGTCAGGATCGGGCCAGGATGTCAAGGAGAACCTGGTAGCTGTGGTCAGGATCGACCGGCCGGGGCGCCAGTTCCAGCTTCATGCGGTTCAGGCCGGCGCTTCTGGCCGTGGTTTCCAGCAGCTCCTGATCCAGGCCAGGCACATCCCGGACGCGGGCGGGGACGCCGCATTCATCCAGGAAACGGCGGCAGGAGGCGATGACCTCCTCCGGCGTGCCGCCGGGGAAGATGGCGTTCAGCTGCATGGTCCGGTCGCGGACCGCCGGATTGCCGAGGTAATAGCGCCAGCATTCCGGCAGGAGCATGATGACGGCCAGCCCATGCTCGAGGCGGCCAAACCAGGAAAAACTGCACAGATGGGGCAGACCGGTTGGTTTGTGGCGGATGACCATGCCCCCCAGAGTGGCCGCGAGGGCCATTTCGGTGCGGCCGCCCGTGCCGGCCAGCGCCGCCGGCAGATGGCGCGTCACCAGCTGGATACCGGCCAGGGCACGCGCGTTGGCCTGGCTATCGTTGGCGTCGGCGTGGACGTTCAGAAAACCCTCGATCAGATGCGCCAGGGCGTCGCAGCCAGTAGCCAGGGTGACCTGCCGCGGCAGGCCGGACGTGTATTCCGGCAGCACGAAGGCGTGTGCGGGAATGATGGCCGGATCGGCAATCTGGCGCTTCACTTGGGTGCTGCGTTCGACGATATTCGAGTAGGGCGTCACTTCCGAGCCGGTCCCCGAAGTGGTGGGAAAGCAGACCACGGTGTCAAGCCGGCGGCTGTTCTTGCCGCTGTACTGGTTGGCCCCGAAAAAGGACTCCACCGGCGCAGCAGTCTGCGCGCTGAGATAGGCCGCCTTGGCCGCATCCATGACGCTGCCCCCACCGAGAGCCACGACCATGTCCGCCCCGCTGTCGCGCAGGAAAGCGACCAGGCGGTTGGCGCAGTCGAGGTCGGGCTCCGGCGGGATGGCGCTGAAGCGGCGCAGTTCCACCCCCTGGCAGCGGGCGGCGAAATCGTGCCAGAGGCCGGAGCGATCCGCCGATTGTTCGCCAGTGCAGGCTGCGATCCGGGCCGGCCGGCGGGAAGCCAGCAGGTTCTCAAAAGCGCTCCAGGCATGCGGCGACACCGCAACCGCGCTGTCGGGATAGGATTGCAGCAACGTAGTCAGATTTTTCATAAGCAGATGTGTCCCAAGTGGTTTACGGCCTTATCCCGGCCGGAGCGGGTTGTGGGTGTGACGGTGGTTATGTGGTGATGCGCAGGTTTGCCGGGGGGAGGGGGCGAGATACCGTGCGGGGTTGTGGGCGTGACGGTGGTTATTATCTCCCTCCCTTGCGGCAATTTGCTCTGTACATCATCTCAATCAGGCCGATACGGGCCTGGTTCGCCTGTTCCCAGTCCCCGGTGCGGTTGGTCAGCACCACAGCCGCGAAACCGACAACGGGGTCCACGCAGACGGTCTGGCCCGTGAAGCCGGAATGGCAGATGGTCTGTTCAGAGAGGCAGCGGGGACGGCGCCTCTCGCACATATCCCAGCCAAAACTGCGCCGAGAGCCGTCTTTTTCGTAGGTGCAGGTAGAAATGAGGTCGTAATACTCTTGGGCAAAATGCTCCCGGGCCAAAATATCCTGCAGAAAGAGCAGCAGGTCCCCGGCAGTGGAAAAACAGCTGCCGTTGCCCAGTGGTCTGCCTGCGACAAAACAGTCGTTGTCGTTATGCTGTCCGGGCGGACGGTTGGGCAGGAAGTGTTCTACTTCGTCCGGCCCTGCTCCTGGGGCATTCCAGACAGTATGGTTCATTTCCAGAGGTTTCCAGATAAGGTCCCGGGCCAGGTCTTCCAGCCCTTTGCCGGTGATGTGCTCCAGAATCCAGCCCAGGAGGATGAAATTGCGGCAGTTGTATTCGAACCTCTCTCCGGCGGGACGCACAGAAGTGATGTTCATGATCCTGCGTTCCATTTCGATGGGGTCCGTGCTCTTGTAGAAGCCGCTGGAGTCAATCCCGCTGGTATGGGTCGCAAGGTCGCGGACAGTGATCTTGCAGTTCCTCCCCAGGCCGTGTTCCGGCAGATACTCCGTAAACGGGGCATCAGGGTCAAGTTTCCCCTGGGTGACCAGGAGCGCGCAGCAGGAAGCGGTAAAGACTTTGCCCACAGAAGCAATGTCAAAACGGGAATTGATGGTCATGGGACGCTCCTGCGGCTGCAGCGTCTGTTTGCCCAGTGCGCTCAGAGAGTGCCCCGCAGTACCAAAGACAGCACCCAGGATCAGCCCGGCACGGATTTGTTTCTTGACTTCTTGCACCGATTTTGTAACTGACATCTTAATTCATGGCTCCAAAAACTGAAACTCGAGGCCGGTTTTATCTATCCGGTACCCCGGAATTGTTTTTTTCGTATCGTTGGTGCTGTCAATGGAGTGCAAGGCTGTGGCGGCCTTTATGCGGACCATCTGGATGGCGTCCGCACGTGCCTACAACCAGAGCAGTCATATTCGGGAAGCTCATTCCACAATACCGGCATTATGGCCTTCGGGGATTCCTCGGTTTGCGGATTGAGGCCGGGTGAATGCAAATCAGCGGGACTTACCAGATGGTCGTCATAATGAAAAGATGATCCGTTGTTTGCTGAAGTCAAGCTGGAAACCGTGTTTTAACTGCTGTTTCCTGCGGCGCCTGCTTCGCCTCCAGACGCAGCAGGATACCGAGGTGAGCGGGAGGGCTTGCCGTAAATGAACCGGGTAGGCAAAAAGTTCCCCCCGAAGAAATGCTGTCATCATTTGCACAAGTATTTAATAATAAACAAAGTGAGTTCTAGAATAACGGAATACGGCGCGGGCGCCAGGCACAGGGGCTGAGTTGATTTTTAGAGTTGCCGGCTTACTGTGTTTGCATGACCCAACTTCGCACATTACAGTTTAAGATATTCTTGGCACTCTTTGCTTCCTGGCACAGTTACCGCAGCTGATTGAGAAGAGAAGAAAAGCGCATGAGCAGGATTCCGGCAGAAAATTCACCTCTGGTGGTACAAAATACCCCGGGGTATAATTCCTGGTCCTTTGTGCAGGCCCTGGGGAATACCCTGGTTTGTGCTTACAGCCGGGGGAAAGAGCACCGCATCGAGGAACGCTGCCGGGGCGTTTATGCCCGCACGTCAACGGACGGCGGCATGACCTGGACCACAGAAACGCTGGTGGTGAACACACCCGAGTTTGGTGAATGTGCCACCGGCACAGGTCTGGATGCGGATGGTTCACTGCTGCTGTGGGTGCGTTGCACTGGAGAGGCCAGCCGCCACGATCTGTATCGTTCCGGTGACGGAATCAAATTTACCAGAATTGCCTCGTTGCACCTGGACCCTGTACCAATGCAGATTATGAATATCTTCAGCGTACCCGGAGTTGGTCTGATGACATTCTGGTTTGCCGGCAAGTACCGTGATCTGGCCGAGAACTCCTGGGGGACGCTCACCAGCCGGGATAACGGGATGTCCTGGCAGCAGCAGGTGGTGGAATCCGGTCTGCCCAAAGGCGCCTGGCCGACGGAACAATCCGGCGTTTATCTGGGCCATGGTCGAATTTTGGCGATTGCACGAGTCGAGAAGAACGCCGGTACGGTGGAACCATGCCAGTTCCAGCTGGAATCGTCCGACTATGGCGTTACCTGGCAGAAGATGCAGACCAACATCGGGGATGTACGGGAATCCACCCCAAGCCTGATTTGGAATGCGGAAAGCGGCCTGCTGAGTAATTATTATTATCAGCGCAACCAGGGGTGGCTGAAACGCCGGGTCGCGGCTCTGGATACGGTCTGGGGAAAGCCGCGGCAATGGCCGCTACCGGAGATGGTCGCGGCTGCGAGTACGAATGATTACCATGCCGGAAATGTCGATGCCATTGCCTGGGATGGAAAACACTTCTGCACCTTTTATTCCGGGAATGAGACGCAGACGGACGTGCTGCTGGTAGCCGCCAGCGCTCCGACGGAGTGCCGTTCTGCCGGTGCATAGGGCAGTACCGGCGAGGTTTGTCCTGACAAACTGGAAAGGATTGGCAATGCCCGGGGCAGGATTTGCTACGCACCCTGTCCCCATCCGCCAAAAAGAGATTGTCGCAAGGGTAAGGAGAACACATGCAACAAAATATGGACTGCAATCATACGGGTACGGCTGCCGGCTGCTGTGCGGTATTGAATTCTGTGTCCGGCAGCACGGTCAATGTCCTGACGCTCGGGGTCAAAAACGACGGCTCGGAGGACATCAGCGAGATCGTCAACCGGGAAACCGAGAAACATGCGCTCTATTTCCCGGCCGGAATTTACAAGGTCGCCCAGCCCATCTTTTTGCAGAACCCGGTTTCCGGGGCCGGCTATTCCCGTACTGCCAAAGTTACCGGCGCGCACACCTGGTTGGTGTCGGAGATCAAAAACGACGACGCGTCGGTTGGGGTCCTCAATATCACTGCCGCGCCAGCGGCCGCGCTGAACATCGAGAGTCTCAACCTGCAATGCTCGTCCCATGAGTGCGCCATCCGGATTGCCCCGGAGTGCTCCGGCCCGCACATGGTGATTGATAAAGTCGGGCTCTTCAAGGTGCAAAGTTACGGCGTATTCATCAACGGGCGCGGGTCCAGACCATTCTTTCTGCAGAATATGACGATATGGGGTGCACGGGAATGGCCTGTGCCCGGGGTCGGAATCCATCTGGAGGGCGGCACCTGCGACAACCGTTTCAGCAACCTCGAAATCATGGGCTGCCGGATTTCCCTGGAGCTGTACCGCGGCTACCACTACGGTAACAATCTGCACCTCTGGACCGGAAGTATGTGCGGCAAAGACAACGGCACCTGGTGGCGCGGCACCCGCAGCATCGTGTTGAAAGGCGCGTTCCTCAATGCGTCGGAGGTCTACCCGGACACCTCTTTTTATGCCCTCGAAGCCTGTGACGAAACGGCATCCTTCCACCTCCACAACATCTTTTACTGGGAGGACAATTCCGCCGTCGAATCCCCTGATTATGACGGTGCCTTCTTCCACGGCAAAGGGTTCTGCCAGATCAGCGGCGGCGAAATTGCAGTCATGGAACGAGGCACTGTGAACGGCCGCATGCAGCAGGTGCGCATGGCCGGACAGAATGTGAAAAATGTCGTCATCCGGACCAATCTCCCGGTTGCCGCGGAAAACATCGACAAACTCTGCGCCGGGGACGAACTGCCTGATTACACGCTGGAATATACCCAAACCGGTTTCTGCAAAGCAGGCGATTTTGTCCTGGCCAGTGCAAGCGGCTGTACGGAATCGCGCTTGACCCTCGACAACGGCGAGGGCTATCTAATCCGCATCCTCCGCTCCGCAGACGGGGTTCTGGAACAGGAAGTTCAGCCGTTGAACCGGCTCTGCCGCAAGGGAAGAGTCCAATTCAAGGAAATGGGCAACAATGTCTACTCCCTCTTCGTCCACAACGACAAAGAGCAGACTCTGCGCTTCCGTTTCCAGACTGTTGTCATGGGGGAGCGTTTCCGTCCCCTGCATCTGGGGCTCCTGCGCAACACCAACAACAGCGAAAGAGTTAAACTGGTCTTGCCACAACTGTGAGGGACTTTTTTCTGCTGCACAACATTATTCTGGAGCACCAGGCAGGCGTAGCGACACGTTCGTCCCCCGCAGTCAAGCAACGCCATCTTAAAATTGAGGCATGGTTAAGCGTTACGCTTCATTGGCTGCCGCGTAATACCCCCACGATTTAGGAATACTCCACTATACTCCCCCCGGAAAACCTACTCCCGGAGGGGTACGGGTTTCGCCCAGCATCATTTGTCCAGAACCAGAACCGTCCCCTGTCCTGGCACCAGGTCCAGGGTTATTATACGGTCAGTGCCGTCGGCAGGATGCCAGAGGAACTCTGCCCGGTCGTGGACAGAGGTGATGCGAATCGTATCCGCACCGATTATTTCAACCGACGGGACATCCGCGTCCAGGGGTTCCAGAACGCCGCGGTTCAGAACAGTCAGGATTTTGGCCTGCCGTTCAATAACCGAAGTATCGAATTGCTGCAAGGGCGTGACGACGCGGATGGGTTTCTCGTTCCCCTCGATCATCCAGTCAGTATTCAACGCCATCAACTGCCCGCATTTTTCAGTCAGAG
>JAAYYJ010000342.1 GCA_012515455.1 Oligosphaeraceae bacterium | reverse complement strand
TATCACGCCCACATCGAGGCTCATCCGACCTATGCCACGCCGGACAAAGGCATGCCGTTGCTGCGGAAATTCTATCAGCGCTGTGTTGACCTGGGGCTATCCCGCAAGGTCAATCTGATGGGCCTGAGCTGGGGCGGTTTTTTCTCCCTCCGCTTCGCTTCTGAGAATCCGGAGAAGGTCGCCGGCATCTATCTGGATGCTCCACTCTGTAATATGGCTGACACCAGCACCAGCAGCATGGCCAACACCCACCGGATTCTGCAGGAAGCATACCATTTGAGCGAAGCGGAAATGCTGGTCTCGCCGCTGAATCCCATCAATGGCCTGCAGCCCATCGCCGAGGCCGGGGTGCCGATTTTCGCCACCACCGGCGAGGATGACCTGGTGGTGCCGGTGCAGCAGCATATCAATATCGTCGAGGAGCGCTTCCTGGCCCTGGGCGGGAAAATCACCCTCTGCCGGCGCAAGTCCTGGGGCCATCATCCGCATGGCCTGGATGACCGTAGCCAGCTGCTGGCATTCATGGTCGAAAATGCGGGAAAATATTGCCAGGCCAAATATTGATCCGAGCTTAGGTGCGGTTGAGAAAGCCAGCGTGGGCAGGGGGCCAGCGGGTGCCGCTGGTCACAAACTGAATACCTGCCCGTCTGCGGCAATAGTGCATGGGAAGGGTGCCTGGTCGGCCAGGCGTCTGACCAATGCCAGACCGGCCGGACTGGAATAGAACTCCCCGATATGGGAAAAAATCAACTGCTGCAGGGGTAGAGCGGCCAGTTTAGCGATCCAGGGCGCGAGCTTGTAATGCGTCAATTCGCACACGCAGACTGTGCCCGGGAGGCACTCCTGCCAGGGGAAATCGGCAAAATCGGCCCGCAGATCGCCAGTATGGACGATCCGCCGGCCAGCGCCTTCCAGCACGAACGCGAAGCTCGGAAAAGCCTCCCCCTCAGCCCGCAAATGCCCAGTGTGGACGTTCCGGACGCTGAGTGCGCCGTCGGAGTAGAATTCCCCCTCCTCGGCCGGGATGGCGGCATAGCCGATGCGCTGCCGGGAATCGGCCCGGTGGGCTAGGCTGATAAACGATCTGAAGACTGGAATTGCCTCGGCCTCGGGCAGGAATATCCTGCAGCTGTGATCGTACTTAATCTGGTGCTTGATCAGCCCGGACAAGCCGCCGTAGTGGTCCTCATGCAGGTGGGTAAGAAAGACCGCCCGTACTGATCCGGGGTCCACGCCCAGGCGGATCATTGAGGCGGTCGCCGGTGCCCCGGCATCGACGAGATAATTGCCACCGTCCCCGGGCAGCTGATATAAGGTCGCGGCATTGTAGCGCTCTGGGGTGGGGTCGCCATGGCTGGTCCCCAAGGTAATAATTTTCATGCGGGTCTGACTCGAAATTGAAGTTCGCTTTTGGGTTGGTGGGCAGGACATCCCGAGCGCGGCCCAGTCTGCTCATTGCCACCCGGCTCAGAAAAAGATAATCAGTTTTAGCTGACAGCGCAGCAGCATAATGAATATTGCGCTGCTGAGCGGCAGCAGGACCCAGAGGCAGTACGCTCCCCGGCTGAGCCTGATTTCCGCCGGCAGGATGCAGCCCAGGAAAGCCACAAAGGGGAAAATAAAGAGCAGCAGCCGGCCCATTTCACCCTTTGAGAAGCTGGAGAAGAGCAGGAATAATATCACTGCCGCCCAGGCGAACACCCAAGACCGGCTGGTGCCCAGCCGCCAATCCCTCCGCCAACGCAGCTTTTTCCACCCTGGCAGTGCCAGCAGCAGCGGGAAGACGAAGACCGTACCCTCAAACAACAGCAGGTCCAGGAGATTTGCCGGGGGCCAGAAGCCATCCCGGCCTGCTTCCAGGAAGAACCGTGCGTTGTTCCGGGCGCAATAGAAGACCATGTGCAGAATACGCACCTGCATTATTTCCGCCCAGGCGACCCAGACCATTCCGCCCGCGAGCAGCACCAGCGAGTGCTGCCAGGCCGCCCGGCGCGAATAGCGGCAGAAGAAAAACAGTAGTGTACCGGGAATCAGGACCGCAAAAGCCAGGCTGAAGAACACCCCTGTCGCCAGCAACGCACCCATGCTAAAGCAACAGGGCAGCCACAAACGCGGGAAGCGCTGCAGCAGGGCGAGATTGAACAGGCAACACGCCCCCAGGAAGAACATCAGGGCGTCGAAATGCCCCAGGAACAGAATCTGCCCGCCCAGCCCGAAGGCGAGCAGCGCGGCCACCAGCCCGGCATTGGCAAGCTTGCCCGGCAGGACCAGCAGCAGGCTCAGGAAAATCAGGTACCTGGCGACACTGGCCAGGATGCAGAAGCAGATCACTATATTCTCTGCCGCCCGCAGGTGGCTTTCCCCGAAGTGCAGTTTTTGCAAAGCAGAAGCATACATGCGCAGCATCATCTTGCGCATGTCCGGCATGAACATAAAGTCCTGCACCGCGGCGGGAAAGGATATTCCGCGGGCTATTTTGGCGAAGAGCACATTCCCGGGCGGATGGACATCCAAGTGGTTGCGCCGGTCAGCATCCCTGGCCAGGCGCAGGTGATAGCTCCGCAAATACTCTCCCACCGCATCAACCTGATAAGATTCCAGCAGATAGCCGCCGGTATGCGGGTCGATAACCGCAAACACCGGCTCAAAGGAACCCATCCCTCCCACCTGCAGCAGATTGAAATCCACCCAGGTGCCGAAAGCCAGAATAATCGCCAGGAGCAGCCAGCGCAGAGGAGAGGCGGCAAAACGCCAGTCGCAGAGCCAGACCACAAATGCCGCCAAGGCGAAGCCCACCACGATGATGGCTGCTTCCACCCAGGGGAAAAAAGTCTGCTCAGCCCGCTGCCAGGTCCACTCTCCCGGGATGCCCAAGGGCCAGTCAGTACCCAAGATCAGCAGTCCCAGGAGGACCTGGCTGGCGAGGATCGCCAGGGCCAGGAGAGTCATTTTGCGTGTCAAGGCAGTCAGCATGTCATTGCCGCGGTCGCAACGGCGGGGGGGGGGCGTGCCGGCGGGCTACTGCCCGAGGTTCATGAAGCCCTGCATGACGTTGCCTTGCTTGTAATCCGCCGGAATCTGCAGCAACTTGGGATCAACCGTGCCAGACTGGAAATTTTTGAACAGCATAATGACCTGGTTGCCTTTTTCCATGACCTCGCACTTCACCAGTGCTTGAGTGGCGCTGTTCTGCCAGATGACCGTCTCGGTCTTGTCCGGGCCGACGATTGCTTTCTTGCGGCAGTTCTGTCCCTGCATTTCTTCCTGGCCGAGGTCCTTGATTTGGTACTGCTCCGGGGCAAAATCCGACTTCTTTCCGCCGCCCGGCAGCAGCGAGTATGTTTTCTGGGTGGGATTGAGCATATAAACCTTGACCCCTTCATCCTGTACCTGCACCAGGGTAGTCATGCTGCCCATACCGCCCGGCAGCTCCATCTCACTGCGCATGCCGCCCTTGCTGATATAGAGCTTCATCTTCATAACCATCCCGCCTTCACCCCCGACCATGGTCTCCACATCGGAACTGTATTCGCCGGGCAGCCCCAGCTTCTCCGCGAACTCGCTGAAGATGACCGATTTCGGAGCCCCTTGGGCAAAAAGACCCGCGATGGCGGCAAAAAACAACAGAACAGAGAGTTTTTTCATGCTTGCTTTCCTCAATTGATGATGGTGGTTGATTGCAAAAACGCGGGTGCAGACGGTTCACTAATATACACACCAGGGGTAAAAAATACAATTCGCTGCCGCCAAGCAGCGAGACCATCCGGCTGCAGCCGATAAACGCGAAATCGGCGCCGCTATTGCGTTACCAGCGCGGGATGGTCATAATCACGCCGTCGCCGGGGCAGAGGCAGGCTGTGACCAGCCCCGCCGGGCGGACCCTGGCGAATGCCACGGTGTCACTTGTATTTCAGCGGATAAATATTACAGTAAGTTTTTTCCCAACCAAGGAGCTAGGCTAGAATATGGAAATAGATAAAAGCAAGCCCTATCCGGAGATCAACAGCCTGGAATGCAAATCCTGCGGGCGTTGCGTTGCTGCTTGTCCCAAGCAAGTGTTGCAGATAGGCAAGGTCCTGAATGCTCGCGGCTATTATTCTGTTGCATACAGCGGCAGTGGCTGCATTGGCTGCAACACCTGTTTTTATACCTGCCCGGAACCACACGCCTTGGTGATTCACAAGCCGGGCAAAAACTAACCAGGAGCTGGTGGAAATATGGCAACCAAACTTATAAAAGGCAATACCGCAGTAGTAATCGGCGCACTCTATGCCGGCTCGGATTGCTTTTTCGGCTAT
>JAAYYJ010000341.1 GCA_012515455.1 Oligosphaeraceae bacterium | reverse complement strand
CGTGCCAGGACGATGCCGCTGCCGTTCAGGTAGGCGCTGCAATAGCGGATGCTGCAGTTCCGCGGGCGGGAGATATAAATGCCGCCGTAAGTGGAACTGGCTCCGACCATTGCCTGGGCGGAATTGTAGCCGCTGAACATCAGGCCGTCAAAATGGAGATTCTGCACTCCCGCGTCGCTCTCGGTATTGTTAAAGCGAAAAGCGTCACCGCGCAGATATGAGAAGCTCACCTGGTGTGTGTCCGGGGTGCGGGAATCGGAACAGCGGATATACACCGTGCGGTTGTCGTGATCAAAATAACTGCTGCCGGGAGTATATTCCACCTCGGATACCGAGGGGACTTTCTGATATTTTTGCAGGGTGTCGCGTTCCAGCACATACTCCGGCATGGTCTCCACCTGGCACTGGAAGACATCGCTTCGCTCCGGCACCGGTGCAAAGGCCGGGGCACTCTGGTCACCGCGCAGATGCACCGTGCCGCGAATCTTGGCTTTGAAGGTTGTGGGGCGCTCAGGGTGTCCGGGAAATGACAACTGCAGTTCCTGATGGTACTCGCCGGGCAGAAAAATCACCGTGTCGCCTGGCTGCAGGACCTTGGCGACCTGAGCCAAGGTCGCGAACGGGCGCTCCTCGCTGGTGCCGGGATTGGTGTCCTCGCCATTGACTCCGAGATAATATTCCGCCGCAATGGCTGGCAGCAGCGTCAGGCAGACCCCCAGGGCCAAAACCAGGCGACGGGAAAAAACGGCATTAGTACTCATCGTCATCATTCCTCCGAAATGGTGCAAAAAAAGAAGATGCCGGCGGCCAGGGTCTTCCTGACCGCCGCGCAACTGGAGCATTAAGACAGGCGTATGACTTTCCCGCCATTATCCATGGACGCATTGGCCGCCAGGGTCACTTCCAGGTTCTTGACGGCTTCAGAATAGGGTGAAAGGATGAGCGACTGGTCTTTCTGCAGGATGGCATCAATGAAGGCCACATCCTCTTCCTGGCCGTAATCGTTGCCGGTCTTGGCATTGATGGTGCGGTGCGGTTCGGTAATGCTTACGCCCACCCGCTCGGTGTATTCCAAGCGGCCGTTCATGGTAAAGACATCAATGCCGTTCTTGCCGCCGCCGCCGCGGATGAAACAGCCGCTGTAGACCGTGCCGATAATGCCGTTGGCGAAGCGCAGATTCACCGCCGAGGCATCCTCGGTGTCATAATTCTCGACATCAGTGATGATGCCGCGGCGTCCGAAGGCCGAGACCTCGACCACTTCGCCGAAGAGGTGACGGCACATATCGAAGGTATGAATGGTCTGCTCAACCGCCTGCCCGCCAGAGGTGTCGCGCCGGCGCCACCACCAGACGCCAGGCATGCCGCCGACCCAGTAAGCATTGAAAAATCCGACCTTCTGCTGGGCGACCCAGCTCTTCATCATCGGGACAAAATCGAGATACCGGTCCTGGAAGCCCGCGGCATTGATCAGCTTCTTGGCCTTCAAGGTTTTTTCCACCTTGCGGGCATAATCAAGACACAGCGACACCGGCTTCTCGACAAACAGATGGCAGCCCTTCTCCATGGCCAGCATCTCCATGCCGTTGTGAGCGCAGGGCTCCACGCAGACATACACTGCATCGAGGTCCTCCTTGGCCAGCATCTCACGGTAGTCCTTGTACGGAACCGCGGAAAAACGCTGCGCGGCCGCCTGAGCCCGGCTGTCAATCAAATCGCACACCGCGGTGATCTTGGCTTCGGGAATCTTCTGGTCATCAAAATGACCGAAATGAAAACCGGCAATGCCGCCGCAACCAATAAAACCGAGCTTGACAATCTTTTTGCCCATGGGATTGCACCTTTTGTGTTGGAGATTTATGGAAATTAACAAAAAAAGCAAAAAAGACTTGCTTTATTGCTCTTAAAATAATATAGTAGTGCTTTGTATTTTTGTCTTGCCGACGAGAATTATTCTTAAGTTCTGGAGAAAAATGATGGCTATCGACTGGTCTACGCTCGGTTTCGCCTATATGGACACCAACTGCCATATCCGCTATACTTGGAAAAATGGCCGCTGGGACGCCGGGGAATTGGTCTCCTCGCCCTATTTCAACATCCACATCGCGGCCACGGCTCTGCATTACGGGCAGACTGCCTTTGAAGGTCTCAAGGTTTTCCGGGCCCGGGATGGCCGGATGCGGGTGTTCCGGGCTGATATGAATGCCGCCCGCATCAATCAGTCCGCCCGCCACATCATGATGGCTGAGATTCCCCCCGCGCTGTTCCAGGAGGCGGTGGACCGGGTGGTCAAGGCGAATCAGGAATTCGTGCCGCCCTACGGCAGCGGCGCCACCCTGTACGTACGCCCGCTGCTGTTCGGCTCCGGCCCTCAGATCGGTGTCAATCCGGCTCAGGAATACACTTTCATCATCCTGGTCACCCCCGTCGGTGCCTATTACAAAGGCGGGCTGTCACCGGTGCGGGCCATTGTCTATGATGATTTTGACCGCGCCGCGCCGCATGGCACCGGCCATATCAAGATCGGCGGCAACTATGCCGCCAGTCTGCTGCCGCACCACCGTGCCCACGAGGCCGGCTTCCCGGTCGAACTGTATCTCGATGCGGCCGAACATAAATACATCGAAGAATTCGGGACCTCGAATTTCCTGGGCATCAGCAAGGACGGAAAATACATCACCACCAAATCACCCTCGATCCTGCCCAGTGTCACCAATGACGGGCTCTGCCAGCTGGCCGCGCATCTAGGGCTGCCGGTGGAGAGACGCCAGGTCGCCTTCAGCGAGCTGTCCGGCTTTGCCGAAATCGCGGCCTGTGGCACGGCGGTGGTAATCACGCCGGTAAACGAGATCGTCCGCGGCCAGCAGGTCATCAAGGTCGGCCCGGCCGAAGGCTGTGGTCCGGTCCTGCAGAAACTCTACAACCACTACACCGCCATCCAGTGGGGCGAGCAGCCCGATGTCTTCGGCTGGCTGCGGGAAATCAAATAACCCCAGCCCGCCTGCACCGGCAGAACTGGCGGCAGGACCGCGCTTGCCGCCAATAAAATCCCCGTCCCGGCGTTTATTGAGAAAAGTCCGCGAAGCTTGGCTTCCCGGGACGAACCACAGGAGTCGATTGTGCCAGCACAGGAAATGCCCCATATTCAGGAGATGATCCTGCCGGTGACCGCCGGCAAAGACCTCGACTATGACCAGAAACCTGATCACCTGCTGATGAAGTGGATGCTCAATGGCGACACGTTGGCCTTCGAGGCCATTTTCCGGCGCTATGAGACCCGCCTGGTGGCCTATGCCGCACGCTACATCAACTCCCTTGATCTGGCTAAAGATGTCTGCCAGGAGGTCTTCCTGAAGCTGATTGCCAAACCGCCCTCCAGCCTGGTCTTTGATAACCTCGGGCCGTGGCTGTTCAAAGTGACCCGCAATCTGGCTATCGACAAACGCCGACGCCGGAAATTTGAAATCACCGGCGACGACACATTTTTGCCGGAAGCACGAGAAGACAGCACCCCCCTTCAGACTCTGGTTGATTTGGATGACGCGGGGATCATCCGTGAACTGGTGAACAATCTTCCCGAAGAATTGCGTGATGTAGTGGAGCTGCGCATCGACGGCGGTGTGGCGTTCAAGGATATCGCCGATATTCTGAACATCCCCCAGGGCACCGCCCTGTGGCGCATGCACCGTGCAGTTGAGATACTGCGGCAGCAGTGGAGAAACTATGGCTCACAATTGTGATTATTATCGCGATAGAGCAATTGTTGAAGGCATGGACAGCCTGGCTGCCCGGGAATGGCGCAACCACAGCCGGCACTGCCGCGCCTGCGCCATGGAAATCCACATCCTCGATTCTCTCTGTGAACAGGCGATGGACCGGCGGCAGCACATCCCGCGCCGCGATTTTGACGTCCTGGCCGAGACCGTGCGGCAGCTTTACCAGCCTGCCCCGGTCCGTTCCTGGAGTCAGGGCCTATGGTCTCTGAGCTGGAAAGTCGCGGCGCTGTTTGTTTTTCTGGCCGCGGGATATTACTACCATACGCCCTTGCAGGCCACTTACCAGCATTTGACCCGCACGGTGTTCCAACCCGAACCGGCCATCCTTAGCACTGCCGTGCCACCACCGGCAGAGCCCTTCTCCAGCACCTTCAGCGCCGGAGCAGACCAAGGCCGCTTCCTGGCCAGCCCCGGACCGGCAGAACCACCGCCCACAGCACCGGAATTCTCCGAATACGATTATTTGTTTGCCCCTCCCAATCATTATGAACTCGATGCTGACCTGCGCAACTTGCGAGAGTCAGTATCGGGGCAAATCGATTCCCTGGAGGGGCTGATTGAATCAGATTTGAACGGAGAGTTCTGAGCGGCTGAATCAGCACCCGGTTGTCTTTCCGGCTCACCGCGGCACTGCCCGGCCCACCCGGATTAACCTTCCCCGACAAGCAGATATTTGTATATGCTGCCGGGTTCCCACCCGACCTCACCCACCCGGGCAGAGCCGCGCCCGGAAACAGTTAACCATAATGGATCTTTTTACCCACATTCAGCCAATCCGCTTCAGCGACGGCGACCGTTTCGGGCGGATCAAGTTGCGGGCCCTGTTTGATTATGCCCAGGAAGCCGCCGGACGACATGCTGAGCGTCTCACCGTCGGCATGGAGCTGCTGCAGTCCCGGGGACAGGCATGGATGCTCAGCCGCATCCGCCTGCGCGTGCAACATTATCCCCGCTCAGGAGAAACCATCCGCCTGGAGACGTACCCCCGCGGTTTCGAGAAACTTTTCGCAGTCCGGGAATTCCGTTTCCAGAGCGAAAGCGGGGAATTGTTTGGCGAGGGCACCAGTTGCTGGCTGCTGGTCGACCGGGAGAAGCTGAAGGTCCTCAACCCCGCAGCCGAAATTTCCGCTGCGCTGCCCGACAATGCTGCTCTTCCCCGGGCCTATCCTAGTATCGGCAAACTCCCGGTCCCGGCCTTCCCGCTAGATCAGGAGTACCAGGTCCGGGAATCGCAAATCGATATCAACGGCCATTTGAACAACGCCGAATACGCGGGCATGGTGCAGGATTTCCTGGGACCAGGCGTTTATCCCCGCGAAATTCAGCTCAATTACCTTCTCAGCGTTCCGGCCGGAAGCACTCTCAAGGTGGGCGGAATGCATAACCACAATTCCTGCTGGCTGGCCGGCACCCTGGACGGCAGCTGCGCCTTTCAAGCCCAGGCCGTGACCGCGTAAACAAGACTCAGAAAGGAACTACCGATGTGCAATATGGCAGCTTATGCCGGCCGTGAGGCGGCCGCGCCGATTCTTCTCCGGATGCTGGAAGCACAGGAAGGCTTGGGAGGAGGCCATTACAGTGGCATTGCCACCTTGCATGAAGGGAAAATTCACTTGGCCAAAGTCTGCGGCGCCTGCTCCCGTTTGCGCACCGAAACCGCGGCCCTGCATCTGCCCGGCTGCGTCGGCATCGCCCACAGCCGCACGCCTGGCATCCCCCTGAACAGCTGGGCCCAGCCTTTTCAGTCCAGCGATGCCAAGGTCGTCTACTGCGCCAACGGCAGCCACGGGCACTTCGCCAACTGTACCGACTTTCAGGCGTGGTATGACCTGCTGCTCAACCAAGGCGTGGTGTTCCCTTCCGAAGTCGATTATGCGGTCAAACCGTACCCGGTTCTGGCCAATGGACACAGCCTGCATTCCACTGAATTGTCGGCGAACATCCTCGCCTATTACCATGCCGCAGGAGATGATATGCGCCTCGCCTTGCGCAAAACTTTCCAGACCGCCCCCAGCGAAATCGCCAGCCTGGCCCTCTCGACCAACGAACCGCAGCAAGTCAGCGCAGCCCGACTGAATCAGCCCCTGATGTGGGGGGAAAAAAATCACTCCTTCTACCTGGCGACCTCCGCTCTGGCATTTGTGGGCGAAAATCTGCACTGGGTCAACCCTGTCCCGGCAGCCTGCACCTTGAGCATGTCGGCGGACACCATCACCTTCAGCCCCATGGAGTACTTCGACGACCTGCTCGAACCCGCTATCCCGCACGCCGAGGCAACCCGAATCCTCGACCAGCTCTTAGCCGACGGGCAGCCCCGCAGAATCGGTGCGCTCTGCGACGCCATCAAACCATGCTGGCCGCAGGGGAAACTGCCCCAGGCCGCCATGCTGGCTTACGAGTATCTTCGCGAAGGGGTCCTGACCCGCAAAATCCGCCTGGTCGCCTCTGCAGCCCCCGCCACCAGACCAGGAGACGAGGCCCCCCTGACTCTGTTCCAAAAAAATCTCTGACTCCCCCCCCCGACCCCGAGCGGCTCCCTGCAGGAGGGAAAAAAAGCCCGAAAAATTTTCCTCTGCAGCATTCTTGTTTTTTCGCCATGCATGATTATAGTAACTATTTTCTGTTTCCAATATTAACCCCAGTCTTTCAGCCCCCCACGCAACTATGCCGACCTACGAATACAAATGTGAATCCTGCGGCTACCGGTTTGATTTTTTCCAGAAAATGACTGACACCCGCCTGGAGGAATGTCCTCAATGCGGTGGTCATGTCCGCCGTCTGATTGGCAGCGGTGCCGGCATCATCTTCAAAGGCAGTGGTTTTTATTGCACCGACTACAAGAGTAAAGCCCCGGCCGCCAACCCGAGCAAAGAATCTTCCGGCGCTGCTGCGGACAGCAAGCCGTCCGGGAACACCTCTTCCGCCGACACGGCTGCCGGCACCCAGCAAAAGTAGTTCTCAACTGAGGTAATTAGCATGCTGCAATGTCCGAAATGTGGAACCGACAATCTTCTCAATGCAATTTTCTGCCGCGGTTGCGGTGAGAAACTGGAGCTTGAAAATCTGAAGCCGGAAGCCTTTGCGGTTAATACTCAGACCAAGGCGCAAAAAATCATGCACCTGGTCAATATCATCCTCGGCATTGTCCTGACCCTGGCCATTCTGGTTATTGTAGCCGGGGCGCTGTTTCCGGCCAGCGGGCGCATAACCGCTGCCGAGGTCACCGAGCAGGCCCAGAAGAACTACAAGACCCTGCTGATCCGCAACCGCAGTTCACGCTCAGTATCCTTCACCAACGAGGAAGCTACGGCCCTGGTCAATCAGCAGTTCAGCACCTATACTGGCGGCAAAGGCTCGCCGACTCCGGAGCACGTCACGGTTCTGTTCCTGGCCGATGGTGATGTCCGGCTTATTCTTACGGCCAAATTGAAGTTCCTGAGCTTGCATACCAGCGTCAAAGCCACTCCCCAAGCCAATGGCAGCGGGACTTTCACCCTGGAGGTCAAGTCCTGCAAGCTCGGGATGCTGCCGTTGCCGGCCGGTTTGCGCCCCAAACTGGTGAACAACTTCACCACTATCGCCAACGCCACCCTGGAGCGTGCCAAAGCCCGCATCGGCAAGGTCACGGTTCTGGAGGGCAATGTCACGATTGAACGCGCTCCCATCAATTGAAGACAGGTTCTGGGAAGTCAATCTGTTGCACGGGAAGGCACAGATGAAAATAGAAGACTGTGACCGCTAATCATGGAGGGAAATGTATTATGCCCAGGCTGGTAAATCAACAATTGTTTGACAAATTCCTGCGCGAGCGTTCCACGCTGCTGCTGTCTTTGGCCAAAAAGCTGGTCCTGGAAGGGGCTGAATGCATGGAATTGAGCCGCCCCTGCCTGGGGGTGATCCAAGCAGAAGCGACCCAACTGGAAGAACTCCTGGATGCCTACGGCGCCCGCAATAACCTCCAGTGGTATCCCTTCCGAATGCAGATCGCCATTCTGAAAAATTTCAGTACGGCTGGATATGAACTGCTGCATCTGCTGCATACCAGCCGGGGCTACAGCCTGGATTCACTGCAGGATGAATTTCATCAGCATACTGCTGACGCTATCAACTATGTCTCGGCCTTCATCTTCTGCGCCCTGAAAAGGCTGCTCCAGGAAGGCAAAAACTTCTCCTGGCCATCCCCGGAGGACAACCTCGGCTTCGACTTCAGCGAGAATCTCCCCATCGGGCATCTGCCCCGGGACCGCAAAGGGGTCAGCGGGGCTACTGCGAACGAGCTGATCATCAAGCTGGCCACCGGTTTCCTGAATATCACTGAAGATGCGGCTTTCCTGCAAATTGCGGCGAAATCCAAGCCCCCCAAATGGTCGGAGGTGGATTTCCATCGCATCGGTGAGGCCTCCCTGCGGGCTCTGGAGGGGAAAATCCACAACCTGCAGTCCACCTACGACACCTATATCAGTGACAGCGACACCGAGACTGGCGACAATAACGTGCCCAGACTGCGCGAGCACATCAGCATCGTGCTGCATCTGTTGCGGGTGGGCACCATCTTTGCCCATTTCTACGAGCGGCATTTCAAGATCAACGCCGGCGCGCTGTTCTGCAATGCCAATTGCGTGCTGGCCAGCGACTGGTTTATGGAGTTGTTCGTGCATTACCTCTGCCATTACAGCTACAAGTTCATGGACAATGCCCGGAGCCTCTGCCAGAGCATCCTGAAAAAATATGCCGTAATCGAGACTGTAAGCATCCCGGTACCACCGTATTTCGGCTTCCATGTCCGGCCCTCGGTCCTGGTGTCATCAATTGTTATGCACTATGGCAGCAAAGTAACCATGATTTGCGACGCGTCCAAATATGACGCCAAGAACACCATGGACCTCTGGCGCACCAATGAATGGATCAATCAGAAGAAGCGCCAGTATATCTCCGAGACCATCAGCAAAATGGACTTGTCAGAAATAATCAGCAAAATTGACAGCAAGGCCATCAGCACTGAGGATGGTGTTCTGGCGGTGATCCGGATGCTGGCCGGGCAAGGTGCAGTACGTCTGCTGCGCTACCCCCTGCCGGTTGCGCCGCTGCTCACCAAGCTGGCTAAGAGCGACAAGTCCTTGTTCGCCCTGACTCTGGATGTGATTAGTACCCTGCACACCCACCGTTACCTGAGCATCCTGCTGGAAGTGAAGGCTGATTTTCGGGGGGACATCAGGGTGTTGCGGGATTTGGGCATTCTGGCCGAGCACAGCTACGGCGAAAATGAATTCGGCACCAACATCCCTCTGCCGCCGGAGCTTGATTACCTGAACAACTACCGGCAGCAGTAGCATCCGCTTCCCAACCGTCACCCGGGCCCAATATCTGGCTATGCTGCGCTACCCCTTCCCCGAATCAATCCATACAGTCGGAATCTTCGCACCCGCCAAATACCCGCCTCCAGAACTGTATCGGCTGGGACGGGAAAAATTATTGTCCTGCGGGGTCGCCTGCAAGGACACCCTCCCCTCCCGGCCCTGGCGCTTCTTTGCCGGCAGCGACGATGAGCGCCTGCTGGCCCTGCAGAAGCTGCTACAAGACCCCGAGGTGGACCTGCTGCTGGCTGCCTGCGGCGGCAGCGGCAGCGCCCGGCTGCTGCCCCGCCTGGACTGGCAGGCCTGGCGGAAACGCAACCTGCCGGTGGTCGGCTACAGCGATCTCACCGCTCTGCACCTGGCCGCGCTGCGGCACGGCTGCCGCCGGCACATCCATGGCCCGATGCTCTGCCGGCAGTGGGGGGATAATGCTGAGGCTTATGCGGCCAATATGGAATCCCTGGCGGCGGTCTTGCAGGAGAGCGAGCAGCTGCTGCCCTCCTGGCATGGCGCTCGCGTGCTGCAACCCGGCAAAGCCATGGGGCAGCTGATGCCCGCAAACCTCACTCTGCTGGGTGCATTGCTGGCGACGCCGTTCCTGCCGGAGCTCAAAGGGGCCATCCTGGTTCTCGAAGATGTGCATCTGCCCGCTCACGCCTTGGACCGGGCCTTGAACCAGTTGCGGCAGGCCGGGATACTGGGGGCGCTCGCGGGGCTGATTTTCGGTCAGTTCAGCGCTGCCGAGGACGCAGAGCACATCCCGGACATCCTGTCGGAATACGCGACTGAGATCAATGGCCCGGTGCTCTGCAATCTGCAATTCGGGCATGTCAATCCCAGTCTCAGCCTGCCGGTCGGTCGACTAAGCCATTTGCAGGGCAGCAGTACGGGTGAGATCAGTCTGCAGCTGGACAGCAGGGAGAAGTACCGCCCGGAGATGTTCAGCCGCAACGGTGAGCTGCTGCCCTACCGGCTGCTCGCGCCGGAGAACCTCGAGCCGGGCCGGCAATATCCCCTGGTGCTGCTGTTGCACGGTGCCGGAGAACGCGGCACTGACAACCTCAAACAGCTGACCCACCTGGCCACGGTCTTCACCCGGCCTGAACTGCGCCAGCAGCACCCCTGCTTTGTCCTGGTGCCGCAATGCCCGGAAGGCGCACAATGGGTCGACAGCCCCTGGCATGCGCCCAGCCACCTCCAGAACACTAATCCCGCGCGGCCGCTGCAGCTGGCTCTGGAGCTGCTGGAGAGCATCCAGCGCCAGAACCCCGTCGACCGGAAGCGCGTTTACGTCCTCGGACTCTCCATGGGCGGCTTCGGCACTTGGGATGCAGTCTGCCGGTATCCGGAACGTTTTGCGGCCGCAGTGCCGATCTGCGGCGGCGGCGACCCCCGGCAGGCGATGCGCCTGCATGACCTGCCGGTCTGGGCCTTCCATGGTGCCGCCGACCACGTAGTTCCGCCAGAGTTGTCCCGCCGGATGGTCCAAGCCCTGCAGGAGTGCGGCGGACCGGTCCGCTACACGGAATTTCCTGATTGCGGGCACAACTCCTGGGATGGTGCATTGGCACATCCCCAGCTTCTCCCCTGGCTGTTTCAGCAGGAGAAGTGCTGTCCGCCTTTATCAAACCCGGCTCCGGGCCAAGCGCCATCCCAATGCAATGACCAGTGATTTTTCAACTTTTGTCTGCCCCCCGGCGGCCCTGGAAATTATCCGCACCTTGCAGGGTGCCGGGCATCAGGCAGTGCTGGCAGGGGGCTGCGTGCGGGATTTCCTGCTGGGACGCCCCAGCCAGGATTACGACATCGCCACCTCCGCCCACCCGGAACAAGTCGAGCAGCTCTTCCCCAGGACTTATGCCATCGGCAAAGCGTTCGGAATCATTGCGGTGCTGGCCAGTGAGCAGGTCTACGAGGTCGCCACTTTCCGCTGCGAGAGCGATTATCAGGATGGCCGACACCCGGCAAACATTGCCTTTGCTTCCCTGGAAGAAGATGTGCAACGCCGCGATTTCAGTATCAACGCCATGCTGTTCGATCCCGTCAGCAGCACCCTGCACGATTATGTCGGCGGACAGCGAGACCTGCAGCAGCGCACCATCCGGGCCGTGGGAGAAGCCAGACGGCGCTTCCAGGAAGATAAATTGCGGCTGCTGCGGGCAGTGCGCTTCGCCGCCGAACTCGGCTTCAGTATCGAGGCAGAGACTTGGACCGCGCTGGTGGCCGAAAGCCCGAACATCACTTGCGTCTCCCAGGAGCGCATCGCCGCCGAATTGAATCGCATAATACTCAGCCCTGCTCCCGGCCACGGCTTGAAACTGCTGGACCGCTGCGGCATGCTGCGCTGCCTTCTGCCTGAGGTCTGTGACCTGCAGGGAGTGCAGCAGCCGCCCGAATATCATCCCGAGGGAGATGTCTGGGAGCACACCTTGATTATGCTGGCAGGCTTCGCCGCCCAGGCGGGCAAAGTATCCTCTGCCACGGCGGGACCACGCTTCCACGCCGGGCGCCTGGCCCGGGCCAGCCGGACGGAATGGCTGGCCCTGGCCTGGGCAGTGCTGCTGCACGATCTGGGCAAACCGGGCACCTTCTCACAGACCGACCGCATCCGCTTTTACAACCACGACCTGGTGGGCGCGGACATGGCCGCAGACCTCCTGCGCCGCCTGCGCCAGAGCAGCGAGCTCTGCGACACGGTCCGGGAGCTGGTCCGCCGCCACATGACCTTGGCGAATTTCCCGCAAATGCGCCTGGCCACGCAACGCCGGTTACTCCAGGACCCACTTTTCCCCCTGCACCTGGAACTGCACTACCTGGATTGCTGGAGCAGCCACGGCCTGCTGGACGTCCACCGCGCCCTGCTGCAAGCCTGGGAGCAAGAAGAGAACCGCCCGGTGCCGCCCCAGCCTTTGCTCAGCGGTGC
This sequence comes from Oligosphaeraceae bacterium, assembly GCA_012515455.1. Taxonomy (GTDB): domain Bacteria; phylum Verrucomicrobiota; class Lentisphaeria; order Oligosphaerales; family Oligosphaeraceae; genus JAAZIZ01. The sequence goes on along the minus strand of JAAYYJ010000341.1, from coordinate 853 downwards.
CGATCTGATTGCCTTGGGATACCAGCCTGGACCACTTTTCCGCACTATCCTGGATACTGTCCAGGATGCCAACCTCGAGGGCGTGCTGCAGAGCAAAGCTGACGCCCTGGAATGGGTTAAGGAACATTACCTGCCCGAATAAGCACCACCCACGGTCATTTTTTGTGCCGTCAGGCTGATATCACCTTTTCCACCACCGCACCCCTGATTTCGCTTGCCGACCTTCCCGGTCCACTGCAACCTTGGAGCTATCGGCGGACCGGACAAAATTCCCGCTGCCTGCTTGGACACCCTCCACCCCGATTGAGACTGCCATGCCTAAAATCAGCGCCTTTATCCTGGCGGCCGGCGAAGGACGCCGCCTTCGCCCAGCTACTCTGACCCGTCCCAAGGCATTGCTGCCCTTCTGCGGCGTACCGCTGCTGGAACTGACCGCCTGCAATCTCAGCAGTCTGCCGATCGACAACCTGGTGGTCAACACCTCTTACCAGGGTGACCGGGTGGCTGAATTCAGCCAGCGGCTGGCAGATAAATACCACTGGGACCTGCGGGTCTCCCAAGAGCACAAACTGCTCAATCATGGCGGCGGTCTGCGCAAAGGCTGCGAGCTGATCCCGGAGGCTGAGCATATCATTGTCCACAATTCCGATACCATCCTGGATTTCAATCTGCATCAGCTGCTCGAGGCGCATCTGCAGCAGCAAGCGGCAGTCACCGCGCTGCTGATCCCCGACCGCGGCCCCCGCACGGTCTCACTGAACCCCGACGGCAGCATCAAATCCTTCCGCGATCCCCAGAACGGCAGCATGACCTTCTCCGGCATCCATATCTTCCGGCGTGATGTCCTGGAGCT
>JAAYYJ010000340.1 GCA_012515455.1 Oligosphaeraceae bacterium | reverse complement strand
GAGTCGGTTCAGTCAACACTCCTGCTTTCCTGGAATATCTGCGCACCCTTGACTTGGACCTGCTGATTGTGGTATGCTTCGGGCAGCTGCTGAAAGAAGCAATTCTTTCCCTGCCCAAATTCGGCTGCCTGAATGTGCACGCCTCACTGCTGCCAAAATACCGCGGCGCCAGCCCCATCGCCAGCGCCATCCTGCAAGGCGAAAAGGAAACCGGAGTCACGTTCATGAAAATGGACAAAGGGCTGGATACCGGTCCGGTCTACCAGACCTTGTCTCTGCCCATCGGCCCGCTGGAGAACTGCGGACAACTGGAAGGGCGCCTGGGAAATCTGGCAGCCGCTCATCTGCCCTCCGCCTGCTGGAAGATTTGTCGTGAAAATCTGCGCGCTCAACCGCAGAAAGCAACCGCCGATGCCATCGTCCGGAAAATCAGCAAGACTGACGGCTCCATCCACTGGGATAAGAGTGCCAGTCTGATCGCGAAGATGGTGCGCGCCTACACGCCCTGGCCCAAAGCATACTCTTTTCTACCTACGTCCCGGGGAGTCAAACGCATCCAAATCACCCAGGCAGTGGCAGTGGAAGGCAATTTCGGCGAGAATACCGTCCCGGGGCAGATTCTGCCCATGCAGGATGTGCTGGGCGTGGCCTGCGGTTCGGGATGCCTGAAAATCCTGCGCATTGTACCGGAAGGGCGCAACGAAATGAACAGCGCGGACTTCCTGCGCGGCAACCCCGTGACCTATGGAACGGTGTTGTCCTCTGAATGACTTGGGCAACCCGCAGCTACAGTAAGCTGCAGCCCCGCATCACGCTTTTCTCTCCGCGACCCGCGGAGGGCGACATTTTCCCGGTCTCCCGGGGTTCAAGGCGGCTCAGCCGCAGATATATTCTTAAGCACTACATCTCAATGAAACAAATTTTAATCAACAGCGAAGAACTACAGACCCGTGTGGCGGTAGTCGAAGACGGTGTCCTGCGTGATTTTTTTATGGAACGCACCAACCGGGATCGCCTGGTCGGATCAATCTATAAAGCTCGAATCAAGAACCTGGAACCGTCTCTGCAGGCCGCATTCGTGGATATCGGCTGCGGCAAAAATGCTTTCCTGCACTATTGGGACATGATACCGGCTTCTCAGGAAATGCTGGAAGGCAGCGACAATGATGACAACGGCGGGGATACCGCCGGCAAAAATTCCGCGCCGGCAAACTCAGGTGTGCAGCTGCTGCCGTTAACCTCCGAGCCGCCGCCGCCGCGCCCGAAACAGCAGCGCCAAAGACACCACCGCCCCCACGCTCAGCAGCAGCAACCACAACAACAGCTGGTACAGGGGCAAGAGCAGCCGGTGGCTGATCTCCCGGAGCCGGCGCAACCAGAAGTTGCCAGCGGCACGGCTGTGATGCCGCAGCCGAAATCGAGTTTTTTGCGGCGCCTGGCAAAAATCTTTCCCGTTTTTGCCAAGGGTGAGCAACAGTCTGATGCGGTGGCACCGTCTCCGGCGGCAGAGGTGCCGCCCCCGGTCAGTGCGCCGATGGGGGCACCTGCAGCAGTGCCGGCCGCCAAGCAGCCCACGCTGAAGGAGAGCGTCCGCAGCGCCATGCCCCGTCGCAAACGTCCGCCCGTCATGCAGCAGAAGTCCTCTCCCACTGTGGATGACATCCCCGAGCTGTTCAAGGTTGACCAGGAGATCCTGGTGCAGGTGACCAAGGGCCCGATTGGTACCAAAGGTGCCCGGGTGACCACCAACCTGAGTATCCCTGGGCGCTACCTGGTGCTGCTTCCCAACTCCAACCATATCGGTATATCGCGACGGGTGGAAGAACGGGAAGAGCGGGACCGGCTGCGCAAAATGATCAAGAGTCTGTCACTGCCCAACAATATGGGCCTGATCTGCCGCACTGTCGGTGCCGGCTTGAAGATCGAGCACTTCCAGCGCGACTTGGATATGCTGCTGGACTGCTGGAACAAGGCCGAAGATGCAGAGGAAAAACACCGCGCCCCATATTGTGTCTACCAGGAGCCGGATTTGGCCGAACGGACCTTGCGTGACTGCCTGACCGAGGATATCGATGAGGTCGTGGCCGACTCGGAAGAGGCGTTCAAATGCGCCAGCGCGCTGCTGCTGCGTTACAACCGCCAGAGCAAAGTGAAGGTCAAATTCTATCAGAATCCGACCTCGATTTTCAGCAAATACGGTGTCAGTCAGCAGATTGACAATATTTTCAACCGCAAGGTCAATCTGCCTAGCGGCGGCTACATCTGCATTGATGAGACCGAGGCCTTGATTGCCATCGACGTTAACTCAGGCAAGAACCGCAGTGGCAAAGACCACCCCGAGACGATTCTGGCCACCAACCTGGAAGCCGTCAAAGAGATCGCCCGGCAGCTCCGCTTGCGCAACATCGGGGGCCTGGTGGTCCTGGATTTAATTGACATGCGGTCCAAAAAAGACCAGCAGACCGTCTACAAGACCTTCCGGGAACTGGTCGCGGAAGACCGCGCCCGCATCAAGACCACCCCGATCTCCAGTCTGGGACTGCTGGAAATGACCCGCCAGCGGGAAAACGAGAGTCTGGAGAGCACCATTTACGACGACTGCCCCTACTGCAAGGGGCGCGGGCTGGTAAAATCCGCCACCTCGATGAGTGTCGAGATTCAACGGCGTCTAAATGAGGTCTTGGCCCGCAAGCAATACCTCCGCCGCCTGGCCGTGCATGTCAATTCGAAAGTAATGGACCGCCTGCGGATTGACGACCGCAAGGTGATGGATTCTCTGGCGGTGGAATTTGAGCGGCAGATCACTTTCCGCAGTGACCCGAATATGCATATTGAGGAATTCAAGATTATTGATCTGGACAGCAACAAGGAAATCTGATCGGTTTTGCGGCAATTGCAGAGGTCACTCTATGGAAATCAACATCCAGCAGGTCAGCAAGTACTACTCTGACGTCCTGGCGTTAGATAATGTCAGCCTGGATATCGCTGACGGCGAACTGTTCTTTCTGCTGGGCCCATCCGGTTGCGGCAAGACGACTCTATTGCGTTGCCTGGGAGGTTTCGAGCAGCCCTCGCAGGGGAAAATTCTCTTCGAGGGCAAGGATGTCTCGAATGTCCCCGCCAACCAGCGCAACAGCGCGATGGTCTTCCAGGGCTACGCCCTCTGGCCCCATCTCACCGTGTGGGAGAATATCTCCTTCGGACTGGAGATGCAGAAAATTGCCAAGGAAGAGCGTGTCCGCCGCATCACGGACGTGTTGGCGAAGGTACAGATCACTGACTTGGCCAAACGCAAGCCCAATGAATTATCCGGCGGGCAGCAGCAGCGGGTAGCACTGGCCAGGACCCTGGTAGTCGCTCCCGGATGCCTGCTGCTTGATGAGCCTCTGGCGAACCTGGATGCAAAATTACGGCGGGATATGCGCCTGGAAATCCGCCGCCTCTGCAAGAACAGCGGCCTGACCGGAATCTATGTTACCCATGACCGGCAAGAAGCACTCAGCATGGCCGACCGGATCGCCATTATGCAGGCCGGCAAAATCTGCCAGGTGGGCACGGCGACGGAAATTTACCGCCAGCCGCAGAGTCGTTTCGTGGCCAGTTTCATCGGTGAGAGCAACCTCCTGTCCGGGAAATGTCAAACCATCTCGACCGGGGAAGCTGTGGTAGAGACTGCCTGCGGCGTGTTCCGGGCGGGGAAATTCCCTGCCGGCCTGCAACCCGGCAGCAGCGTCTGGCTGTCCATCCGGCCGGAAGCACTGCATGCCGCCGGACCCGCCCCGGTCAACCGGGTGCAGGTGACCTTGCAGCATATCGATTATCTGGGGGAAATGGCGGACAACATCAGCGTGACTGCCGACGGGACTGCCATCAAGTTCTTCGAACTGAACCCGCGTAGCACCCGGCCGGAAGGCAGCAGTATTACCCTGGAAGCCGATCCGGATGAGGTCGTGGTAATGCTTGACTAAAACACCGGAGCGGATCTACCTCAGATTTGCCGCAACCCACTATTCTCCTTGCCGGGTTGGCAGTTCAACAGCAGGCCCGGCCACCCAGCGGCACGCTTCCCGCCGGGGCGGGGTCCCCTGCCGGCCCCCAGGCTTGGCAGCCCGGCAGAGACAGCACCGCGGGCGAGAGATTGAGTATATGCAGCGGGGTTTCCTGGCCTGCCAGAACCTCACCCAGACACGCATTGTCATTGATGATGGCAATTTGTTCTGTAGCGGTTCGGACCGCCACCCAGCTCACCGCCGAATGATGATATTGCACCTGCCAGTGACCGCATTTAAACGTCTGCAGGTGCTCGCGGTAGAATTGCAGCCAGTGGCTGATTATGGCGCGTTCGTGGTCTGCCAGCGTGGTCATTTCCAGGGACAGCATCGGCACTCCGGCCAAGGAGGCAATCAGATGCCTGGCGATATTCTCCGGCCGTTCCTGCGGATGCCAGTATGCCGGATCGGCATGCACTGGCACACCGTCGCCCAAGGCGATGCGGATTTGGGCCAGGCGCTGGAAATTATCCAGGAAATCGAATGGCACGTCCCCGGCCCGGAACTGGGTAGCGTAGGGCAGCATCGCCGGCGTGGCATAGCCCTGCCGGAATTCCAGCAAAGCGTCCGGGTTATGCTTGCGGATGGCCGCGCTCAGGCGGGCAATAAAGTCCAGGGTCTGCCGGCCGCGCGGGTTGGTCAGATTGGGATAGAATTGGTCCAGGAAATCGATTTTCAGGCCATCCAGGGGGTATTTTTGCATCAGAGCCGAGACCTTCTCCAGGATTAGTGCCGTCTCCTTGCGCTGGGTGACATTAAGCAGGTGGTACCCCTCCAGGTAATTTTCATCTGTGCTGGCTTGGATTTGGGGATAGATGCGGCTATGGTCTCCGATCAGCAGTGGTGACACCCAGAGGAGGTATTTGAGTCCCAGCGCCTGCATGCGTCTGACATGGGCGCTGAAATCCGGGAATTTCCCCTCATCGACCTCCCAGTCGCCGATATTTTCATACCAGGAGGAGATGGTTTCGGGTGAGACTCGTTTCATCTCGGCGAAGCACCATCCGTCATCGATAATCAAGGTGGAGCAGCCCAGCCCGGCGGCGACCGCGGCATTCTTCTCCACCCAATCCTGGGTCACTGCCGCGTGCACAGCATACCAGGTGCAGAACACCGGTTCCCAGGCTGCGGCCGGGAAATTCTGCCTGGGCAGGGCCAATCTTTGCCGGTAGTCATCCAGGCAGCTGAGCCAGGGCTGGTCCCGCTGGTCCACAATCAGCTCGAAGGGCTCGGTTTCCGGGCTGGTGCAGATTTCCAGGGTCAGCTCGTAGGTGCAGTCCTCCTGGTTCATGCGGGCGGTAATCCGGCAGTCATCATGCAGATTGGTCACGGCGATGCTGGCGCGGTTCTGCTGGGCGGTATTGAAAAAAGCGAGAAAGGGGAAATGCCGCTGCGCCGCGGAGTTCGCTTCGATAGTCCAGTTGATTTTGCTGCTGGGGACGCGGTTTTCGGGTATCCAGAAGCCGTGGAAATCAATTATTGGCAGTGCGAATGCGATTTGCAGCAACCCCGCCTCCGGCCGGGCTGGTATAGGCAGACAGAGGTAATCACCGGATACCTCGATGCTTTGATACTGTGTACGGTTGATCGAAAGTGTGATTTTCATAGCAGGCAATGGCGGCAGGCAAGCAGGTGGATGAGATGCGCCAGGAACAAAAACGGCCGGATTTCCCGGCCGGCTGGCAGCATGGAGATGGCATTAATGTAACCCTGAATTCAGACTTTGCATCTCCAGCAGAGCTGGCCGCGAGAATCCCCTGCCCCCGGAGGTGTATTTCCGCACTCTGGGAGTATATTATGTTAATTCCCCGAGCGGCAAGTCAGTCAGGCACGGTATTTATGAGCAGTATAGCACGTTTTGATGTCCATACCCATATTTTTCATCCCAAGATTGCAGCCAAAGTAGTCAGTCAGCTGGACGACCACTACCATATCCCACCCATCGGCACCGGCGAATACCAGGACCTGCAGCCGCGCTTGCAGAGAGCCGGCATCAACTGGTGCTGTGCCCACTCGGCGGCTACCGCTCCCGAGCAGGTGGTCCCTGCCAACCGCTGGGCGGCGTCCTTGAAATCCACCCCCGGGATCATCCCCTTCGGGACCATGCACCCCGGATTTACCAACTTGGCAGCCGAGCTGGCCTTTCTGGCTGACCACCAGGTGCCGGGCATCAAACTGCATCCGGATTTCCAGGGTTTCCGTCTGGATGACCCGGCACTGCTGCCGCTGTTTGCGGCCATGGAGGGTCATTTCACCCTGATGGTCCATGTCGGCGACGTGCTCCCGCCGGCGCTGAATCCCAGCTGCCCCTGGAAGATTGCGGCCATCAAACGGCGTTATCCCAGACTGCAGATCATCGCGGCTCATTTCGGTGGCTACCGCCATTGGCAGTACGTGGTGGAGGCCTTATCCGGACTGGACATCTACTTCGACACCTCCAGCAGCCTGTTCGCCATCCCGCAAGGACTCCTGGAGCAGATTTTCCACACGTTCCCGCAACAGCGTTTTCTGTTCGGCAGCGACTATCCCCTGTTTGACCCGGGCGCGGAGATGCAGCGCCTGCAGTACCGCCTGCATCTCACCGACACTCAATTGGAGGGTCTTCTAAGTAACGCCAACCATCTGGGATTGCAACCATGAACAAGGTGCGCGCAGACCAACTGCTGGTGGATTTGCAACTCTGCGAATCACGCTCGCTGGCACAGCGGCTGATTATGGCCGGCGAGGTCCGCCTGGGTCCGGATGAGCTGGTACGCAAACCGGGGCAGATGCTGCCGGAAGACTGCAGCCTCTTCCTGAATGATGAGCCCCGCTATGTCAGCCGCGGGGCCTTCAAGCTCCTGGCCGCGCTGGAAAAATTCCAGCCGGCGCTAGCCGGCGGGGTGGCCCTGGATTTAGGAGCCTCCACCGGCGGCTTCACCGAGGTGCTCCTGCAGCACGGCGTAAGCCGGGTCTACGCCGTCGATGTCGGCTATGGCCAGCTGCACCAAAAATTGCGGCTGGACCCGCGAGTAATTTTGCGGGAGCGCACCAATGCCCGCGATTTGAGCAGGGTCTTGATCCCCGAGCCGATTTCGGTGCTGACCGCAGATGTATCGTTTATTTCTCTGACCAAGGTCCTGGGGCCCTGTGCGCCGTTGCTGCAGCCTGAGGCCTGGGTCTTTGTCCTGGTGAAACCGCAGTTTGAGTCGGAGCGGCAGGAAGTCGGTTCCGGCGGTGTCGTCCGCGACGAAGCAGTGCGGCAGCGTTGCATTGAGAAGGTGCAGCGCTTTGCGATGGCAGAGCTGGGCTGGTCCCTTGCCGGCGTAGTCCCCTCTCCAATCAAAGGTCCGAAGGGCAACCAGGAATACATCGCCGCCTTCCGCAACTGCAAAGCGGGGGTCTGATGGATGCACTGCCCTTCCAGCCTCTGGTCCGGCAGAGCAACTGCAGCATCGGCCAGCTTACGCCTGAGACCGGCACCCTCCTCGCCTATCTCTCCAGCCGCTTCAACTATCTGGACGCAGAAGAATGGCGGGAACAGCTGCTGGCCGGCAATCTGCTCCGCAACGGCCATCCTGCCACTGCCGATGAGCTTCTCTGCCCCGGCGACCAGTTGCAATTCCAGCCCCGCTTTCTACCCGAGCCGGCGGTCAGCTGGGATATCGTCATCCTGCACGAAGACCAGGACAGCCTGGTGGTAGTAAAGCCGGGCAATCTTCCCTGCCATCCCGCTGGGCGTTTCTTCAACCACACCCTGTGGGCCTGGCTGAAGCAATTCCTGCACCTGCCGGAAGTTCATTTCTGCCAGCGCCTGGACCGGGAGACCTCCGGTCTGGTGATCGTTGCCAAGACGGCCGCCGCCGCGGCGCAAATCAGCCGGGCGCTGCACTCCTGCGGTGCAGTCAAGGAATATCTGGTTATCGTCCACGGAGCTTTCCCGGATGAGGAATACTGCCGCGGCTGGCTCTATCCGGACCGTGACAGCGCAGTCCGCAAAAAACGCGTATTTTCCTCCAGGGAGCCATGCGAAGTGCCGGGCCACTGCGAGAGTGCGTCCACCTACTTCCGGCGTCTGGCCGGCGGCGCCTCGAGCAGCTTGCTGCTGGCCCGCCTGGAGACTGGCCGCACGCATCAAATCCGGGCCACCTTGCACAGCCTGGGCTATCCTGTCGCCGGGGACAAACTCTATGGCCTGGACGAGCAGTTCTTTCTGCGTCAGGCTCAGGGTCAGCTCACCGGCGCAGACTATGCCCGCCTGCGGTTTCCGCGGCAGGCGCTGCATGCCACCCGGATCGTCTTCGCCCGTCCAGGCCGGGAACCGGAAGAATACCACTCGCCTTTGCCGGCAGACCTGCAGCTATTCTGAGCGTCTCCACTCAGCCTTCGGTCAGGGAATGGGTAAACATCTCGGTGCCGGTCTGCAGCTCCAGCACTGCGATCCGATTCTGCTGATACAGTGCGAAACTGGGCGGGAAACCGCCCCTCGGCATTGACAGCGATCCCGGATTGAAGCAGCAGATTCCCTCCGCCGTGCTGATTTGGGGAATATGGGTATGGCCGCTGGCCAGGACCTCGGCACTGCCCAGCGGCGGGAGATGGCCCGGGTGCCAGAGATGACCGTGGCTCAGGAAGAATTTCCGGTTGTCGAGCCTCAGCGTGGCATACTCCGCCAGCAGCGGGAATTCCAGCAGCAGCTGATCCTCTGTGCGGTCGCAGTTGCCGCGCACGGCCATGATTCGGTCCTTCCAGGCATTGAGGATATCCGCCACGCGCTGAGGGTCATATTCCCCGCCCATATTGTTGCCCCCGGGGGACAGCACATCACCGAGCAGCACCAACTGTTGTGGGCGGTAATACTCCACCCAGCGGGAGAACTCCTCCAGGCAGCCGGCCGAACCGTGGATATCGGAAAAAAACAGCACACACATCGGCATTCCTTCCTCGTGTTCGGCAGAACCTTGTTGGGGCAGATCAGTATGCGACCAGTTCGTTAAGCTCTATGCCCTCGAGGTGGGCAGTGTCGTTCCAGCACAGCAGCTGCCAGGCGCCATTGTTGCAGACAATCTGGTTGTAACTGGCGTTGCTGGTCACCGGCAGCAGATTCGGAGCCTTGGGAACACCGACCACGTATTTGAACATCGAGCGCAAGGCCCCGCCATGCGAGACCAGCAGAATGCGCTCGCCAACATGGCGCAAAGCCAGGCTTTGCAGGCAGTCCCAGACCCGCTTCTCCAGCTCCGAACGCTTCTCGCCCCCAGGTGCCTGGACGTCGTCGCCGGCCTGCCGGAAAGCATTTCTGACCCCCGGCGATTTGTCTTCCAGTTCAGCCCAGGTATGCCCCTGCAGATGCCCGAGATTCCACTCCCGCAGGGCGGGGGTGGGGATAAGCGGCGCAGCAGGGATTTTTTCCAGGATAATTCTGGCGGTATCCATGGTCCGCTGCAGGTCGCTGCTGTATACGGCCGTAAAAGGCGGCTGTTTCTGCAGGCGCCGGGCCAGCCTCTCGACTTGCAGCCGGCCCATTGGATTCAGGTCGGTATTGCTTTGCCCTTGCAGAGTCTGGGTGCGGTTGCCTTCCGTCTCGCCGTGGCGGACGATTACCATTTCGGTTCTAGTGCTCATATCTCGTTGGTCTTTCTGAACAATGCCTGATGGCGCAGCTCGACTTGCAGGGACAGACTCTCCAGATTCATCTGCAGGCTATTCCGCAACTTGCTGACATCCGTATCCGGGGGCAGGTCCACCAGGAACATCATAGTATACTCCCCTTGGTTGATCAAGCTGGCCAAATCCACGATATTGATATTGCGTTCCCGCAAATACCCCGCCACCTCCGCGACCAGGCCGCTGCGGTCCGGCCCGGAGACAGTCAGGACATAGCGGTTGTCGCTGTCAGGGGGTGAAGGCGCAGGGACATGACGCAGCTCACAGACCCCAATCGAGGCATCGGAGAGCTGCTCCGCAGCGTTCAAGGCGCTCCGGATGGCCGCCGGACTGATTTTTTTCTGGAACTGCACGACCAGGATCATGGAGAAATAGCCCCTGGTCACCGTCTGGCTGATATCTTCGATATTGCCGCCCAGACGGGACACCACCCCGGCAATCTCTGCGACCATGCCGACCTGATCCCGGGCCATCAATGAAATTACCATTTTATCTGACATTCACGTTCCTTCTTGCCCAAGCACAGGGCATGGTGCGATTATTTGCTCCGGACTTTGAGCACCCGGCGGTCATAATCAATCAGGTTGTCGATCCAAGCCGCCCCGGGGGGCACGTCATGCTGCAGGCAATACCAGTCCCAGACCGCCCCCAACGGATACTGCTTGAGCTCTTCCAGCAGTGCCAGCTTCATCGCACCATCGCCGGAATCCTCGAAGGACTGCAGCATCCTGGTAGGCTCCAGTAACGCCGCCAGCAGCGCCTTCTGGGTAGCACGGGTGCCGGTGACCCAGGCCCCGACCCGGTTGATGCTGCCGTCAAAAAAATCGAGTGCGAGGTGGACTCTGGGCAGGAAATTCCCGCGCACGACCTGCTGGCAGAGCTGGCGCAGATCATCATTGCCGATGACCACGTGGTCGCTGTCCCAGCGCACTCCCCGGCTGATATGCAGCAGCAGTTCGTCCTGGAAGAGCAGCACTGCGGAGAGCTTGTCGTGGATGGTCTCGGTGGGATGGAAATGCCCCATATCGAAGCAGAGCATCTGGGGATGGGTCTGGGCGTAGCACAGATAGAACTCATGCGAGCCGACCACATAATCCTCGCTGCCCAGGCCGAACAATTTGCACTCCACCGCATCCCGGCAGTACTCGCGCGGGATGTCCACCGCGAATACCTGTTCCAGGGACTGCAGCAGGCGCCGCCGGGGGCCGAGGCGGTCGATGGGCTGATCCTTGCTGCCATCCGGTAGCCAGTGATTGATGATGCAGGGGCAGTTCTGGTTCTGGCCCATGGCTGCAGCGATGCGGCGGCAGGCAATCGCGTGCCTGATCCAGAACTCCCGTATTTCCGGGTCCGGATGGGAGAGGGTAAAGCCGTCATTCGCCAGGGGATGGGCAAAGAAAGTGGGATTGAAATCGAGCGGCAGGTTCATTTTCCGGGACCATTGCATCCATTGGTCGAAATGCTGCGGCCCGATCTGGTCGCGCGGTACAGACTGTCCCCCGGTCTCGGCATAGATGGCATGCAGATTAAAGCGCTTGGGCCCCGGAATCAGCGCCAGTGCCTTCTCGGCATCGGCGCGCAGGGTATCCGCATCCGTGGCCACGCCGGGATAATTGCCGGTGGACATAATCCCGCCCCCGCTGACCGCATCCTCGTGCACCTCGAAACCATGCACGTCATCACCCTGCCAGCAGTGCAGCGAGATCGCGGTCCGGGCCAGAGTCTGCAAAGCCTCTTCGGTATCGACCGCCAGCTGTTCATACTGCCGCCGGGCGTCTTCGTAGCGTTTTTGGATCAATTCTGGTTCAGCAGGGGTGAACATGGTAGAATCCTCTGTAGAGAGATGAAACAATCGCCGGCCCGCCGACAAATTCAGGACCATTTCTGGCGTTTGGCACAATCAGTCAGGAACGCGAAGGCCTGGCCGGCCTCCATTGCCTGCAGCTTCTGCAGCAGCTGCGGGCCGGGACAGGGCAGTGCCCCGACTGCAGCGAAGAATTCATTGCGCCGCCGGCGTTCCGGGAAGAGGTCCTTCGCGGCCTGGTCGCTGTAGGAAAAATCTGCGAACCGCAGCAGCCTGGTATGCCCGATCATAATCTGGGCGCCCTGCAGGAACAGCGGGCGGTACTTGGACAAAGCCGGGCAGTTGAAGTCGTCGACCAGGCGCTGCCCCGGCTTATTCCCCTCAGTGCCGACATTAACCGGCAGCGCACGGGCCTGGGCCGCAGACAAGTAACGGTCCAGGGCCAGAATTTTTTCCCGCTGCACGGCCGGGTCGGAGAAATTCCAGTTCCGGTCGGGGATGACATTAACCGCTTCGACATTCTTGGCCAGCAGACAGTCGAGCTGTTCCTCGGGATTGTGTTCACCTGCGAGCGATCCGTCGAGCCAGGCGGTCATGGGTATGGCCCGGCAGGCGCGGATCATGGCAATCACGTCATCCAGCCGCGGGAAGGTCTTGTCGGTCGGCTGTTCGTAGCCCAGGCCGCCACGCTTCATCAGCTTCCCGCGCAGAAATTCATTGCCGGGGTTGGGACTGGCGATCTTCGCCTGGACTTCCCCAACCGGCAAAGCGAAGACACCGCTCCAGAATTTGGCCGCGCCTTCCACTCCGCCGTATTCCTGCAGGGCTTTGTCGTAGTAGGCCCGCACGATATGACGTTCGGTGGCATTGCCCTTCGGGGTCAAGGGCAGGACATCGCGGTCGTAATCCAGGCGCAGGGGGGCGATTTTGCCGTTCACCCGTTCGATCAGGGCGCGGTTGCGCACATGCGACTGCGAGAGCATCCCCTGAAAAACCTCGGCCGCAGCACTGCCCGGCGGGGGCAGCTGCACGAAGCCCATGCCCATGAAATAGAGCACCCCGGGCTCGCCCGGGGAATTGATCTCAGCCTGGGAATATTCGGGGAAGAAGACCCGGCTTTCGAAGCCTACAGCCGCCCGCAGCGCGAGCCGATCTGCGGCCGCCAGGAATTCCTCCATCCCCTGCAGGACATCGAAGTCACAGATGGCCGCGCTGTAGAGCCCGAGCTTCTTCATTTCGTAAGCCACGCGAGAGGGCGACCATCCTTCCCCATTGTAGGAAAAGAAGGTATGGATATGCATATTCAAGTCCTGGTTCTCGGGCGGAAACGCCGTCCCGGACAGCAGTTTCTCCAGGCTCTGACAACGCAACCCGGGATCGAAAGACGATAAATCAGCCAAGATCTCCGACATAAACAGCTCCTTCAGATTCCCCGCGGGGGGGGGATTAATTTCCCTATGGTTAGAACAGCCCTTGCACTTTGCCGGTATTCACATCGACATCGATGCGCCGGAATCCGGGATCAGAACCCGTGCCTGGCATCAGCTTGATGTCGCCCGCCACCGGGACCGCGAATCCGGCACCCTTGTAGAGCAGGATATCCCGGACCGGCAGGCGCCACCCTCTGGGACGGCCCTTCAAGGCCGGGTCATGCGAGAGACTCAGGTGGGTCTTTACCATGCAGGTCCCCAGCTGCCAGCACTCCGGGTCGGCGGACAGCTGCTCCATCTTCTCCCTGGCGGCAGGCAGAAAGTCCACCCCGTCAGCACCATAAACCTCGCGGGCTATAATTTCGATTCTCTCCTGCAGCGGGGTGTGCAAGTCATACAAATACTTGAACTGCTTGGGCTCAGCGGCTGCCGCTTCCACAGCGGCAGCCAGTTCCAGGGCGCCGGCACCGCCCTTGAGCCAATGCTCCGAGCAGGCAGCCAGGGCGCCGGCCTGCTCCGCTATCCGTTTAACCAGGGCAGTCTCAGCGGCAGTATCAGTATAGAAGCTGTTGATGCAGACCACTGGCCGGACACCGCTCTTGCGGACCGTCTCGATATGGGCCAGCAGATTCTCGCAACCCTTCTCCAGCAGCGCCAGATTCTCCTGCCGGTACGCGTCAGGCAAGGCCAGGCCAGGCTTGACCTCCGGACCGCCGCCGTGCATCTTCAGAGCCCGGACCGTGGCCACAATAACCACCGCATCCGGAGTCAGACCGGAATAACGGCATTTCAAATTCCAGAATTTCTCGTACCCGATATCGGCCCCGAAGCCGCTCTCCGTGACATGATATTCGCTCGTGCGCACGCCGATTTTATCGGCGATAACCGAGCTCTGTCCGATGGCGATATTGGCAAATGGCCCGGCATGCACCAGCACCGGCTGTCCTTCGATGCTCTGGGCCAGGGTGGGATTCAGGGTCTCAACCATCCAGGCGCACATGGCGCCGTCGACCTGCAGATCGCGGGTGGTGACCGGCCGTCCGCTGCGGCTGTAGGCCAGGACCATACGGCTGATGCGCTCACGCATATCCGCCAGGCTCTCGGATACTGCCAGGATGGCCATCAATTCGCTGGAGACCGCAATGGCAAAGCCGGACTGCATCTCCAAACCATCCATCTTGCCGCCCTGCCCGATCGTGATGTTCCGCAAAGCCTGGGCGCAGAAATCCATAATCCAGCGGCTCTGCACGCGTTCCGGATCGATGTCGAGGCGGGTCAGCCCGCGCTTGGCCAAGGCCGCGTCATCGTAGTTGTTTTCGTGCTGCATCCGGGCGGTCAGCGCCACCATGCCCAGATTGTGAGCATTGCAGATTTTATCGATATCACCGGTCAGCCCCATGGAGAAAGGCGTCAGGGGCAGGCATTGTGCCAAGCCTCCCCCGGCGGCCGAGCCTTTGATATTGAAAGTCGGCCCGCCGCTGGGCTGGCGGATGGCGCCGGTGACCCGCCGGCCGAGTTTTCCCAGCCCCTGGACCAGGCCCAGGGTGGTGGTGGTCTTGCCTTCCCCCAACGGCGTCGGGGTGATGGCCGTCACGTCGATATACTTCCCCAGAGGCGCCCGGGCCAGACGGTGCAGGACCATCTTCTGATCAATCTTAGCCAACTGCCGTCCCATCGGGATAACCTCTTCGGGGAGCAGGCCCAGCTCTGCGGACAACTCCGCGATGCTCCTGAGATTGGTTTCGGCAGCTTCAGCAATCTGCCAGTCGGCCATTTTTGTCGGATCAAGTGTTTGTTGGCTCATATTGTCATGCTTCCCTTTCGAGGCTAAAACATTCAAGGTTCCATCCTGCAAATCATTCCTCGCTGAGGAGCGCGAGCAGCTGCCCGATATCAAGGCTGATTTTGGCACCAACCTGCAATCCCAGCTGAGAGATCATGCCCGAGCGCAATTCCAGCGCAATCTGGGCCACTGCACCGCTGCTGTAAACCGGCAGCCGGCTCTCGTATTCCAGGTCCGACTCACCTTGCCGCTGCGGCGGCTCGGGCGGCATGTGCACGGCTCCGACCACCACCCCCTGGCGATTCAGGAAAATCACATCCAGAGGCAACGGGGTGTTCTTCATCCAGAAGCGCAGCTCGTTCTCCTGCGGGAACACGAAAATCATCCCCTGGTCCTCGGCCAGTTCGCGCCGCTGCATCAGTCCGCGGGCGCGCTCGCTGTCGTTCAAAGCCAGCTCCAGGCGGGCAAAAAAGAACTCGCCGATCTGCAGGGGCCAGTACTGCGGCCGTGCTTTTTTCTCCTCCCCGGCAAACCCCGTCAGACAGATTAGCATTATCAGGCAAATAGTCTTCTTCATTTTGGGAAATACCGTGCTTCCAGCATAATACACAGGCAATGGTAGATTGGCAGGTGGTACTCCTGGGCCAGGTAAGTCTCCTTGGCCGGCACCCGGATGCAGACCTCGGCCATCTGGGCGAGCTGCCCGCCCGCTCCGGCACTAAGGCCGATGCTGTGCAAACCGCGCTGCCGGGCCACTTCCATAGCATAACGGACATTGGCGGCATTGCCGGAGGTCGACAGAGCGATCAGCACATCGCCGGGCTGGCCCAGCGCGAACAACTGCTGGGCCGGCCCCAAATCACCGCCTAGATCATTGGCCACCGCAGTACTGATCGCCAGCTGGCTCATCAGGCAGACCGCCCGTAAGCCGTACTGCAGACGTTCCGCCAGCACTGCGCCATCCGCCCCGGCAGCAGTAAAGATCTGCCGGTCACGCTCATTCAGGGGGCGTTTGCGGACAAAGCCTTTGAGCAGTTCCCCCACGATATGCTCGGCGTCTGCGGCACTGCCGCCGTTGCCACAGGTAAACACGCAGCCGCCGTGGTCATAACAATCGGCCAGGAGCTGATAGGCAGCCACAATGTCAGCGCGGCAGACCGTCAGTTCCGGAAAGCGTGACAGCAATAAATCCAGACTACTGTAGTCTTCCAGCATATTCATGTCCCTTCTTGTGTTTCCTGAGCCATATTCGTCTGCGCGCCTTTCAGACGGACCTGCAAGACCGCAATCTCCGCCGGGGTGACGCCGTCAATCCGGGAAGCCTGCCCCAGAGTCAGCGGGCGGCGTTTCTCCAGCTTGCTGCGGGCTTCCTGGCTGAGTCCCGGCAGGGTGTAGGAAAAACCCTCCGGGATGCGCCAGTTGTCAAGCTTGCGCAAGGCCAGCGCCTGCCGTTCCTGATGCGCGATATACCCCCGGTAGCGCGCTTCGATATTCAGCTGTTCCTGCACCCTCGGGCTGAAGCGCGGCAGGTCAGCATGCTGTTCGTAGACGAAGTCGGGATGCGACATCATTTCCCAGGCGCTGCGGCTCGGTCCCAGGGAAATCTGCTGCAGGGTTGCTTTGGCCGCAGCGATATCCGCCTCGAGTGCCTCGACTGCGTCCAGAGCCGGGCGCGGCAGCAGGCCAAACTGGTATCCGATCCGGCTCAGGCGCCGGTCAGCATTATCCTGGCGCAGGCTGAGACGATACTCTGCCCGGCTGGTGAACAGCCGATACGGTTCGACGATATCCTTGGTCACCAGATCATCAATCATCACCCCGAGGTAACTCTGCTCCCGCCCGAGTTGCAACGCCTCGCCCAGCCCGCCCGCCTGCCGGGCGGCGTTCAGGCCAGCCAGGAGACCCTGTCCGGCGGCTTCCTCGTAGCCGCTGGTGCCGTTGATCTGCCCGGCCAGGAACAGATTGGGCCACTGCCGCAAGGCCAGACTGGGCAGGAGCTGATGCGGGAAGACGAAATCGTATTCAATGGCATAGGCATAGCGGGAGATGAAAGCCTGCTCCAGCCCGGGTAGCGAACGCACCATCTGCCATTGCACATCCACCGGCATGCTGGTGGAGATGCCGTTGAGATAATACTCGTCGGTGGAATCACCCTCGGGCTCCAAATAAACATGATGCCGGGGACGGTCGGCAAAGCGCACCACCTTGTCCTCAAAGGACGGACAGTAGCGTGCGCCGGTGCCGGAGATGCGGCCCGAGTACATCGGTGAGCGGTCGAGGTTCTCGCGCACCACCCGGGCTGTCTCCTCGGTGGAGTAAGTGATGTAGCAGGGCCGTTGCTGCAGCTGCAGCTGCTCGAAAACCGGTAGCCGGGGCGGATTCTCCCGGAAGGAGAAGCGCCGCCGCTCGGGGTCCGGCCCCTGGATGGCCAGCCCCGCGGTATCGATTGTCGCGCCCAGGACCCGCACCGGGGTGCCGGTCTTGAGGCGTCCCATTTCCAGATGCAGTTTCTCCCGCAGGCAGTCTGACAGAAGCTGGGAGGCCTGGTCTCCGGCCCGTCCGCCCGGCTTTTGGGTGAGTCCGAAGTGCAGTTTACCGCCCAGGAAAGTCCCGGTGGCCAAGACCAGGCAGCGGCAGTGCAACAGGTCACCGAATTCCGTGCGCACACCACTGATGCTGCCGTTCTCCAGCAGAATTTCCACCACTTCGGCCTGGTGGATGACCAGACCTGCCTGGCGTTCCAGGACCAGCTTCATCCGGGCATGGTACAAGGCCCGGTCGCATTGCGCCCGGGGCGACTGCGCGGCGGCGCCCTTGGAGTCGTTCAGCATCCGGAACTGGATAGTGGTGGCATCGGCATTCAGGGCCATTTCACCGCCCAGGGCATCGATCTCCCGCACCAGCTGTCCCTTGGCGATCCCCCCGATGGCGGGATTGCAGGACATTTGGGCGATACGGTCGTGGTTCATGGTCAGCAACAACGTCCGGGCACCAATTCTGGCGGCGGCCAAGGCGGCTTCGCAGCCGGCATGCCCGCCGCCCACCACAATGACATCAAAGCAGAAAGGCATCGTGATTACTTTCTCACCGTCAAAGTGCCGTAGAACCAGTCCAGATAAGCTTTCAGCCACTGCATCTGGGGGCGGTGGCTGCGGTGGCAAAACCAGCCATTCTGCAGGATCACCCAGCCGCTCAGACGCTGCAGCAACAGCTGCTCGGCAATCTTCTCCACTTGCAGTTCCAGCATGTCCATGGGGATCGGCGCGTCTGTATGCTCGCCATAGTTATGCATGAACACCCCCTGCAGCAGCGGCTTGCCGTACAACTTGCGCAGGTAGCGGACGTCTTCCTGGTATTGTGAGCGCCAGTAATGGTCGCTGGAAGCCCAAACCCAGTAATTGATGACATCAAAATAATCCAGGAAGGGCACCAGTTCCCGCTGGTCCTGATGCGAATAGCGGACCAGATAAAGCTGCAGGGCCGGATTTTTGCTTTTCAAGGCCTGATAGACCTCGCGCAACTCTGACGGCTGCATGTCATCGCTGGGTCCGCCAATGCAGCGGAAATCATCGACAATCGCCCCCAGCACATTGGGGTGGGTCAGAGAAAATTCTGAAACTGCGGCTGCGCTTTCGGCATAGCGTCCGTGTTCCAGGCCGCAGACCACCTGC
Organism: Oligosphaeraceae bacterium; assembly: GCA_012515455.1. GTDB lineage: Bacteria > Verrucomicrobiota > Lentisphaeria > Oligosphaerales > Oligosphaeraceae > JAAZIZ01. The sequence goes on along the minus strand of JAAYYJ010000340.1, from coordinate 2,770 downwards.
TTGCAGCCGCTGACGTATTGAAACAAGTCGTCATTGAGGTTCGCCAGGTTGGTTGTGGAGTCCATGAACACCACGTTGTCCGCCCCCAGGTACGCCGCGCCGGTCTCCAGACTGCAATGCGTCTCATGGTCCACGAACATCATCGGCCCCGGGACCTTATCCAGGACATAACCCCATACCCATAAATTGTTGTTCATCAGTGCTCCTGAGTTGTATTTTCCTGCAGCCCATCCGGGCCTGGCAGCCTTATCGTACCGGCAGCTGGCCGGATTGCAAAGTCAGCACCCACTCCCCGAGGCCGGATAAAATCATCTGTATGGCCACGGTCGCCACCACCAGCCCGGTAATGCGGATCACAGGTCCGGCCAGATGCATTTTCAACAATCCGCGGTTGATCGGCAAGGCGCAGATCATCAGACCGAAATTGACCAGGATGGCCAGCGTAACCACAGTGATGCAATGCCAGGAGCCGTGCTCTGCCGCCAAAGACAAGGCGATGGTAATGGTCCCGGGTCCGGAGATCAGCGGTGCCGCCAGGGGGATAATCGACAGCTCAGTGAAGTCCACCTGAACATTGCCGTCTTTTTGCTGAAAGAACCGCCCTTCCCGCACTGCCATCCAGCCGGTAAAAAAAAGGATCAGCCCGCCGGCAGCCCGCAGAGAATACATTTCGATCCGGAAGACCTCCTGCAGCACCATCTGCCCCAGCAGGGCAAAGGTCACCAGCATCAGCAGAGCCGCCAGGCTGGATTTCCAGCTCAGTTCCAGCGTCTGGCGAAAACTCAAGGGCGGTTCGTACGCCGTCAGGAAGAGTATTTTGCTGGCCGGGTTCAAGACCGCCAGGAAGTACAGCATGTTCTCAAAAATCTGCAACCACGGGATGTCCATCGCTAATCCTGACAGCTCCGCCTCAGCTGCGGCGGATTTATCTTCGATTTACAACTGCAGCAGTTCAGCGGCCCGGCTCAGGGCTCCGCGGTCACCGTTTTTGACCACCTGAAGCAGGTATGCCACTTCGGGAAGATACTCTCCCAGGCAGCGTTCGACCAGGCATAGCCGCTGGGGCTGTTGCCGTGCATCCCGCAACAGCAGGAAGCTGATCAGCACCAGTGTCTGCATGCGCACCAGCCGCCTGGACATCAGCTCGAAGAAATCATTGTTCTGCCGTTTTTCCACCTCCGCCACTGCCGCGGCCAGCTGCTCCCGGGCCAGTCCGGCCTCTGCTGCCAGTTCCGCCAGCCGGCCGGAGAACTCCAGGCCGGCAATGTCCTGCAGCAGCGGTTCCAGCAGGCGCTGCATTACTCCGCCGATGGCGGCCACGACTTGCATCTGGGTGGTACCCTCGTAGATGTTGGTGATCCTGGCATCGCGATAATAACGTTCCGGCAGTTTGTCACGCATATATCCCTTGCCGCCGTGACATTGGATGCTGTCGTAGCAGACCAGATTGCACATCTCGGTAGTGAAAGCCTTGCACAGCGGCGTCAGCACTGCAGCCAGCCGCCCGGCCGACTTCTCGCGCTCCCGGTCCTCCTGGGTCGCGGTGCCGCGGCTGATCCGCTCCTCGCAACAGTCCCGGAGGTCCACGTATTTACAGGTCTCGTAAAGCAAGCTCCGCCCGGCCATAATATTCGCCTTCATCCTGGTCAGCAGCTCCTGAACCGGCACCAGAGCGGTCAAGGGCCGGCCAAACTGCTGACGCTCGCCGCAGTATTCCAGAGCTGCACGCAATGACGCCTCCGCGATTCCCACCGCCTGAGCGGAAATCGCCAGACGTGCGCCGTTCATCAGCGCCATCACGTAGCGGGTCAGTCCCCGCCGGCGTTGTCCGACCAGTTCCGCCGGCACGTCCTGGAAATTCAGCTCACAGGTCGGCGAGCCATGGATTCCCATCTTGTCTTCGATGCTGTTGATGCTCAGTTGCGGGCAGCGTTCCACGATGAACAACGATAATCCCCGCCCGTCATTGCTGTCCGGTTCGGAACGGGCCAGGACCAGCAGGACTGCCGCCCGGCCATTGGTGATGAAGCGTTTGCGGCCGTTCAGTAGCCATTGCCCGCGTTCGGGGCAGAATGTCGCAGTGGTCTGCACCGCCTGCAGGTCGCTGCCGGCCTCAGGTTCAGTCAGGGCCATAGCGCCGTCCAGTTCTCCGTTGGCGAAGCGGGGCAGGTATTTCTGCTGTTGTTCCGGGGACCCGAACCGGTAGATAGTTTCCGCGATTTCCTGCAATCCAAAGAGGTTCTGCAAACTGGCATCCGCCCGGGACACCATCTCGGTCATCATGGTGTAGATGCTGACCGGCAAATTCAGGCCGCCGAACTCGTACGGCAGGGTTACCCCCATCAGACCGGCGTTCGCGAGGTCCTGCAGATTCTCTCTGGTTCCGGGGGCAAACTGGACCTCTCCGTCACTGAAGCTGACGCCATCACGGTCGACCTGGCTGGCGCGGGGAGCGATGCGCCCGGCGCAGAGCTGGCCCAAGGATTGCAGGCGCGCGAGAATCTGTTGCCTGGCACCCGCGAAATCCGCTGGTGCCCCGGCGTACTGTCCCGCAAAACGATAGCCGTCTTCACGCAGAGACAGTATTTCCGCGAGAGGCAAATTATGCAGGTGGAACAATATGTCGCTATTGTCGGTAAAAAAATTCTCGCTCATACTTTTCTGAACCTCGCGCACTTTTCTTTTTGCCAACAGATAAAGCTATAATGTAAGGGCAAAACCGGAAATTCCAATTATCTTCACCGTTTTGGGGGACATTTTCCCTGCTTTC
>JAAYYJ010000339.1 GCA_012515455.1 Oligosphaeraceae bacterium | reverse complement strand
TGCTGCCGCCGGCTTTTGGGCGCAACAACCCGGCCCTGATCGGCATTTGCCGGGAGACGGTGGTGGAGGAGCAGTGCGCCCGGCTGACCGACATCAAGGTCAATGTCCAGGATATGGCCATGAATGGCCTGGCGATGGTCAATGCCTTCTTTTATCTGCATCCTCGGGAGCGTGAGAACGGCAAATTGCAGCTGCTGATTGATCTGGGCACGGAGAATTCCACCCTAGCCATTGTTGCGCAGGGGCAGGTGCTCCATGTCAGCAGCCTGATGTTCGGCTCGCGGCGCATCACCAAGGCCCTGGCCCAGGAACTCGACTGTACAGAAAATGAGGCCGAGCTGCGCAAGAAGACCTACCAGGCCGCCTGGGGGAATCCCAATTGCCCGCTGCTGCCGGTGGTCAAACAGCTGGAACAGGAGCTGAACAGCGCCTTGGAGCACTGGCGGCAGTCAGAGCCGGAAAATGGCAAGCTGCCAATTCAAAAACTCTGGCTGACTGGCGGCGGAGCGCAGCTCTGGGGGCTGAATGCGCACCTGATTCGGGCCTATGGCTGCCAGGTCGGCTTGTTCGGACCGCCCCAGCAGGAGCATCTGCCGGGCCAGGAGGTCAAGCCGGAGGAGGATTACAATCCTGATTTGAGCATTGCTTTTGGACTGGCTCTGCAAGGACTTAATGCGGCTGGCTGCCGGATCTCGCTGATCCCGGACCTGTTGCGCTGGCAGCAGTCGAAGATGGCACGTTGCAAGTATCTGCTCTGGTCGGCAGCGCTGCTGTTGCTGACTCTGGCGGCGGCTTTGACGGGCTTTTATTTCCATCTCGTCTATGAGCAGGCGTCCTTGGAGGACCGTCTGAATGAGTTGAATGTCTGCCGCAGTCTGGTGCCGAAACTGGATGACTGCCTGGTTCAGATCGGCCATTGTCAGCGCATGCTGGTGCCGCTGGTGGAATACGGCACCCGCGGCTGGCGTTTTTTAAGCACCGTCGATGAGCTGCAGCGGGCGATGGCCCCGCAGCAGTCCAGCAATGCAGGATGGTGCATTTACATCGCCGATGAATTCAGTTATCGCCGTTCCTCCGGCAGTATGACTAACCGGAATGCCCCGCTGCCGGCTCCCGCCGAGAGCAGGAGCGGCGGGGTTTTCCGGATCCCGGGCAGGGCCCCGGTTGAGGCAGCCACCAGCAGCGCACCGGAAACGGAACTGATACCGGTTTTCAAGATGGAGCTCCTGCAGCAGATGATGGTGGGGGGATTTTCACCCCGGCAGCCTGGGAAGGCCAAGTATGAAGTTCCCAAAGATATCCTTGACAATCTCAATGCGGGCAATCTGTTTGCTGGCGCGGACTGGTTCAGCGACTGGGATGAGGAGCATGCCCTGAAGGTGTTCAAGCCCTGGCAGGATTTGTTCGGGGACAAGTCGCCCCTGTCACCCCAGTCACCCCAGTCGCCCCGGCGTGGCCGTCCACCCCGGGATGAAGATTCCGGGGATGTCGATTTCCGGCTTAAGCTGCCTTTCAAGAACTCCGTGGTCCGGGCTCCTGCACCGCCGCCGCCGCCCCCCAAACGCCGTCGCCGCTGAAGCTGCCCCCTGTTGCAGCATAAATTCGCCAATACTGCTCCGGAATAGAATTTAAGATCATGAGACATCCCTACCACGAATGGCCTGAAACGCACCGCAATCTCTGTATGGTGTTGCTGGCTTCTCTGCTGTTTGCCGCCTTCGTGTATCTGGTCTTCCTGCATCCGAAATGGAAGGTCCTGCGCGATACCCGGGCTGAATTTGCCGCTGCGGACAAGAAGCTGCAGGAGAGCTCCTGGCCCAAGGATTCCGAACGTCTGAAGTCTCTGCTGGCGCAGTACAACAAGGAGCTGGGCGGCAAGGATGGCGGATTGCGTAATTTCACTACCGAAGCGTTGCGCCGGGCGACCAGCATGTTCGATGAGCGCATTAATGACGAATACGGAAATGCTGCCAATTTCCTGGAAAAAGCCTCGCAAATAGAATACAAGGATCAGTTCGACCGGATGGATTTTTCCTTCCAGAACAAAAAACCCGGCATTTATCTGGTGCAGAACATCTATGGCATGGATGAGGCCACCGCAGAGAGCAGCAAATACCAGATGCTGCTGAAACTTTGGACCACGGAAAAGGTAGTCAATCTGGCTCTGGAACACAAGCTGAACATTGCAGTGGACCGGAACATCAGGACGGCACCGCCATATCCCCATCCCGGGGCAAAAATCACTGCCTTGCCCATCAAATCGTACATCCTGAATGAGGGAGACAAGGTCCCCTACCTGCTGGAAATACCAGTGCGGGTCACCTTGCGGGGAAAATTCGTCCAGTTCGCAAAATTTGTCAAAGCGTTGCAGAGCGATACGGTATTCTTGCCGGTGCTGCAGATGGAAATGCTGACCCAGGTCCCGGACCTGAAGAAAAATGTGCAGGGAAACAATTCCCTTCTGGTGAGCGATTTGCTGGAAATTACCATCGTCTGCTCGGCATTTTATCGCCCCAATGCCGAGGCCATCAAGGCCACTCCGCGCCGGGCCATGCAGTTATTGCCCCCAGGGGCCTGAAGCGCCGGCGAAGAAGCCCAGACAGGACCCGGATAAGCGATTATGATTAAGTTAGCAAAAATTCAAGCGGAATGGGAGAAGTCGCTGCTGATTGCCATGGCTGGCGTTTTGCTGCTAGGTGTGGTCATCTTCTTCTGGCCTGCGAACAGCGAAGGCAGCGTCAATCAGCCGGTCACCCTGCCGGCAAAACCGGACTATGTCGATGTGGATTCCGATTTCTGGCTCAAACCGACTTTCCTGGACAGCAATGTCAGCGTCCTGACCTTTTCCCGGGCGCTGCCAGTCCCGCCAGCGCCAGACCCGCCCCCGGGGCGTCCCGGCGGGACTGCGCCGCCGCCCACGCCTTCGTCCGGGGGCACGGTGAGCACACCTGCAACCGGCGGGCAGACTACCCCTCCGCCGGTCCCTCCCCAAGCCGACCCGCCCCGGGTGATCAGCTTTGCTTACCGCGGGATGTATCAAGGTTTATCGGAGCAGCGTCTGGCTTTTATCAAGGCCAGTGATTCCAGCACTAAGAAGAGTATGAGTGTGCCCTTGGGTGCAGG
>JAAYYJ010000338.1 GCA_012515455.1 Oligosphaeraceae bacterium | reverse complement strand
TCGGACCTTGAGGGATCAAAAATTTATCGTCCCGGCGGATCAGCATCACCAGCGCGGCCTTGGGCAGCCCGAGCTCCGCCAAGGTCTTTTGGTCCGCGCGTTCATCGACCCAGAACTCCCGGCTGCTGGCATCCATGGTGCCGGTATTCTCGAAAGACAGCGGCACCCGCGGGTCGTTCCGCAACGGCATATCGAGCTTCAGCCAGCGTGCCAAAGGCATAATGGTCATGCCCTGCAGCATAACTGAGATGAGCACGATAAAGAAAACGATATGGAACATCTGTGCACCGCCATTCAGCTTGGCCAGCAACGGGAAGGTAGCCAGCATAATCGGGGCGCCTCCGCGCAGACCCACCCAGGAGACTAACACCCGCTCAGAGAGACTGAAATTGCTGCGCAGCATAGAAAGAAAGACCGCCACTGGACGGGCGACGAGCAGCAAAAACGCAGCGATCGCCCCGCCGGCCCATTTGATCTCCCAGATTTGACTGGGAAACGAGAGCAGTCCCAGCATGCTGAACAGGATGACTTGCATCAGCCAGGCAAAGCCGTCATAGAATTTGCCGATGCTGTTATGGAAGATAAACCTGCTGTTCCCCAGGACCATGCCTGCCACATAGACCGCCATAAAGCCGTTGCCATGGATCAGTTCCGTGCTGGCAAAAGTCAGCATCACACAGACAAAGGCGAGGACATAATACAGCCCGTCGTACTCAAAATCAATTTTATTGTAGAGCCAAACCGTGCCCTTTCCCAACGCCCAACCACAGGCAATGCCAAGAACCATTTTCAGCAGGAACATCGGGAAAATATTGCAATATTGCAACAGTGGCACCGTGCCGCCGCTGGTATTCTCGGCCGTTACGATGCCGACCATGAAGACCGTCAGAAAAGCGGCCATCGGGTCGTTGCTGCCGGATTCAAATTCCAGCAGCGGCTGTAATTTGCCGCTGAGACTGACCTTGCGCGAGCGCAGAATCGAAAATACGGCCGCGGCATCAGTGGAGGAGATGATCGATCCCAGCAGCAAGCACCAGGCCAGAGAGGGGTTGTTCTCAGGCCACAGCCAGCCCAGAAAAAACCAGGCAAAAAGCCCCACGCACAAAGCCGTCAGCAGTACTCCCAGACTGGAGAGAAGACCGCCGATAAGCAACACCTGCCGGACTGATTTCCAGCGGGTGTCAAAACCGCCGGAAAACAGTATGAATGCCATGGCCACCGAGCCGATGTAGTTGGCCGTCTGGGCATTGGTGAAGGCAAATCCGCCAAAGCCCTCCGAGCCAGACAGCATCCCCACCCCGAGAAACAGCAGCAGGGTAGGCATATTCAACCAGGAAGACACTTTGCTCGACAGCAGGCAAAGCAACACCACGGTCGTCGAAAAAGCTAGAATAACCGCTAAAGACATTGTTTGCGACCAGTTTCAATCATTTTTCCGTAATCCCGACAATAAAGCATCTCCCGGACAGTGCAGTGCTCTCCTCGCTTGGTTCCCCCAGTCGGTGCAGACCAGGGTTCCTGCCCCGCCTGGCCGGCACCCGCGCCGGTGCGGCATACGCCGGGAATTATTTCAGCAGTACCGGCACCGGCAGGTCCATACCATTGGCGATCATCCAGGTGGCGACTGCCAGCAGCAACCCGCCGACAAAGACCGAGCCGATCTGTCCCGAGACATTGGAGGCAATCGAATAAGGAAGAATAATATTGGCGGGGTCGTCATCCTGCGCCATTTTCTGAATCACCCGAGCTGACATCGGGAAGGCGGAAATACCGGCCGCACCGATCATCGGATTGACTTTCTCCTTGGCAAAGAGATTGACACACTTCGCATAGAGAACCCCGCCGGCAGTGTCGAAGACAAAGGCGACCAGTCCCATCAGCATGATCAGCAGCGTATCCCGGGTCATGAACCGCTCCGCCGTCATGGTCGAGCCAATGGTAATGCCCAGCAGCAGGGTGACCAAACTGGCCAGTTCGTTCTGGGCCGCCTTGGACAGTTTTTCCAGTACCCCGCATTCGCGAATCAGGTTGCCGAACATCAGCATGCCAATCAGAGCCGCGCACATCGGCGCAATCAGACAGGAGATTATGGTGATTAAGATGGGGAAGACTATCCTGGTCGTGCGGCTGATGTTGGCCCCACGGTACGGCATGCGAATGCGACGCTCATGCTTGGTGGTCAACAGCTTGATGACCGGCGGCTGTATCAGCGGCACCAGGGCCATATACGAGTACGCAGCCACGGAAATGGGCCCCAGCAGCTCGGGCGCCAGGCGGGCCGAGACCACGATGGCCATGGGACCGTCAGCGGCACCGATATTGCCAATCGCGGTTGCGGCGCCCAAGTCGAATCCCAGCATCCGGGCGATGACCATAGTGACGATAATGCCAAACTGTGCCGCAAAGCCGTAACAGATCATGCTCGGGCGGCTGAGCAGGGGGCCGAAGTCCATCATGGCCCCGATGGACACAAAGATCAGCACCGGGAACAATTCATTACTGATGCCATGCTGCATCAGATAGGTCAGCACACCATGCTCACCAACCGCGGCGGAGCCGGGAAAATTTGCCAGAATAATGCCAAAGCCAATCGGCAGCAACAGCATGGGCTCGTACTGCTTTTTGATCGCGGCCCAAATCAAGGCCAGACCGATGCCAAACATGGAGATATTGCCCCAAGTCAGGGAGGTAATACCCTCAAATAATTCTGACATAAAAAACTCCCGGTATTTGTATCGCTGTATTATAAAAATATGGAACTGAAATTCCACTCTTCCTTGCCGTGAATCGGATAATATAATCTTTATGCCGGGTAGCGCAAATCCGCGTGCGGTTATTCGACGGCCCCGGCACCATGCACAGCCCCCAGCACGGTTGGCAGCAGGCCCGCAGGCAAGAATTCCGGCGGAGTCTTTTTCCGCTTCCCGGGCCGGGAAATGCCGGCGGCGACTTGTACAATCTGCCGGATAGTGCTACATTCCAAACCGTACATCGGCAACGTAGATTCTTGCGGACTATGGACCTGAGACAGCAAATTGAGCCAGCGCCCCGGTTCAACCCCGGGATAAGGTTTTGCACCCGGCAATATCCGCTGCCAATGCAGGCGCCGAAGATGTTTTTCAGCATTCCTGCTGATCATTGTGCCGGGCCAGCGGAGCATCCCCCGGCATTCCTGATTGCCGGCCCGAAGAGCGGAAGCCGCCGGGCCCGTCTGCAGTACTCCTGCCTCAGCAACCCTGCCAGAGTCCGCATACATGTTCACCAAGTAACAGGAAGACAACCATGTCCGAGCAAGTAAAAACACGGGTGGAAAAAGAACACCGCATCATCGGCAACCAGGAAGCCGCGCCAGCCGCGGGCTTTGCCCGGAATGATCATCCCGGGGCCCAATGGTTTAACGGCGCCGGACTGGGGCTGTTTATCCACTATGGCCTCTCCGCCCTCGACGGCACGATCGAATTGTCCTGGGGCTTGAAGTGCCCCGGACCGCATTCCTATGACAGGGTCACCTGCGGCGAGTGGGGACACGCCATGCTGCCACGACGCTACTGGGCCATGGCCAAAGATTTCCGGGCCGAGAATTTCAACCCCGGCAAATGGCTGGCAGCCGCAAAGCGCGCCGGCTTCCGCTATGCCGTGCTGACCACCCGGCACCATGACGGCTTCGCCCTCTGGCCCAGCGACTGCGGCAACTTCAGCACCAAAAATCATCTCCAAGGGCGCGACCTGGTGGGTGAATTTGTGGCCGCCTGCCGCGAACATGACCTCAAGGTCGGGCTGTATTACTCGGGTCCGGACTGGTATTATCTCCAGGATTACACCTCCTTCTCTTTCTCCCCGGACGTTGAGCTGGGAATCGATTTCCAACCTGAGAAGCGCCGCCCCCTGACTGAGGCCGTGCAGAAGGATTTCCGCGCTTATCTGCACGGGCAGCTGACCGAACTGCTGACCCGCTATGGGAAAATAGACCTCCTCTGGTTCGATGGCTCGATTGATGGCGCCATGAGCCACCAGGAGATGCGCGCACTGCAGCCGGGCATGGTGTTCAATACCCGCGGACTGGGATACGGCGACTTCCGCTGTTGCGAGACGTATTTCCCCAAAGAGCGCATGCCTCCGGAGCAGTGGTTCGAGTGCTGCCATGTCTTCACCGAGGGCGCCTGGGGATATATGAAATCGGAATGCTACCGGCCCATCGGCTGGTTCTGCTATGAACTCTCCCGCATTCGCGCCTGGGGCGGGAATCTGCTGATCAACATGGGACCGCAGGCAGACGGCGATATGCCCGCCATCGCCTACCGCCGCCTGGAGGAAATCAAGGGCTGGATGGACCAGTACTCGGACAGCGTGTCCGGGGTCGAGCCGGGTCCCTGGCCGGAACGGGCCAATGTCCCGGTGACCATCAAAGGAAACGTGTTCTATCTGCACGCGCACTGGCGCACCGATTTCCCCCTGGAGCTGATGGATGTCGACCGCCCCCAGGCGGTACAGCTTTTTGACGGCACCCCGCTGCCCTTCACCTACCAGAACCGGCAGCTGAAATTCGTCCTGCCCTGGGAGCATAATCACCACACCACCGACGTGGTCAAGGTCATCTTCCAGGACCGGCAGAAATAATCAGGACCTGCAGAGGAGAATTCCGATGCCTGACGCTTCAGCATCGTTGTCTGACCGTCTCAACGCAATGCTCAACTGGCTGTGCCTGGCCCGGACCTGCCAGTGCCTCGCTCCCGTGTTCCTGCTCTGGGTTCTTGGCTGGCAAATCCCTGCCGCAAAAGCCCAGATGCCTATCTGGGCCTGCATTTTGGGCCTGACTGCACTGCTGCTGCTCGCCGTGGAACTGCTCGCACGTGCTCAGCAGGTGCTCTTCTTCCGGGAGCTCTGGCACCGACTGCCGGCGGAGCAGTCCTGCCGCTGGTCACGCCTGTTCTGGCTCTATCTGCTGCCGCCGCTGGACCTGCTCCTGTTGCCGCCGCTGATCCTTGCCCCGGCCCGGCGCCGGGGCAAGGCAGTCTACGCCGCGGCGGTCCTGCTCGCGTGGCTGCGGGCCGGCACTTGCCTTTTGGGGGGCCTGCTGTTGTCAGTGTCTGATTCGGCTGGTACTGCCGGGTGGTTTGCTGCCAGCTCGAACTGGTGGGGGAGCATCCTGCTGCTGTTGCTGCTGGGGCAGTTCCTGCTCCTGCTGACGGTCTGCATCCGCCTGGCCGAGGCCAAAGTGCAGCCCCGGGCCTGGGCCACCGCAGGGCTGCTGCTGTTGGCCGCGCTGAGCGCATATTTCGTGCCACTGCTGGCCATTACCGTGCGGGAAAGTCAGGCCGAGGCCATCATCAGCGACATGCACTCCCGTGGGCTGCCCGTGCGGCTCAGCCTGGCGGAAATCGAAGACGCCTATTACGCCGGTAGGGAACCGAATCCGGATTTCGTGTCCTATCTGGAAAATCCGCCCGCCGTGCCGGCCTTGCCGGCAACCGCGCATTCCTCGTCGCCCTGGCCTTTGCCGCCCCAGGCCGCCGCACGACTGTCAGGACTGCTGCAGGAGCTGACCGCGGTTTTTACCCGGGACGACGCTCTGGCACAACTCGAACCGCCCCTGAAAAGCAAGCGCAACTTCCAGGACCCGTTCAGTGATGATCCAATATCTGATTTTTCCACCCTGCGGGGAATCTGTAAGCGGTACACCTGCCGCATTATTGCCGCCCTCGACCAGGGTGACCCGGCGCAGGCCTGGGCGCTCTGCCAACTCAATGACCGCATCTGCGAAACGTTGCGCCAGGACTGCAGTACGCTGACTGCGTATCTGGTGTCCGATTCCTGCGACAGCCAGAGCCTGGGCAGCCTGCAGCGGATTCTCAGTGCCGGACAGCTGACCGAGGCGGAGCTGACTGCCCTCGCTTTGGAGCTCCAAGACCGGGAAAAACGCTGCCCGGCCCGGCTCAGTCAAGTTCTGGGCAGCGAGGTGGCTTTCGGCCGGGAAAACTTCATCCAGGTCTTCCATACCGGCGGCGGCAGCAATCGGAGAACTGTGGCCAATTTCTGGTCCGCGTTCTTCCAGCAGGATTATGTCACCTATCTGAAGACGATGCGGGAGATGCTTGAATACGCCGGGCAGGGACAGGATTACTGGAAAACCCGGCAGGATGGCCGGCTGCAGCAATTGCTCAATCTCCGCGCTGACCTCCCGGCAGCCGCCATCCTGACCAAAATGCTGGTCCCGACCCTGCCCCTGGTTATGCTCAAGAGCCATACCCGGCAGGCCACCCTGCGCCTGGCCATAGTGGCCCTGGAGGTGGAGAAATACCGCCGGCAGCATCAGGGCAATCCTCCTGCCTCCCTGGAGGCACTGCCAGACTGCGACCTGCCGGTCGACCCTTTTACCGGCCGTGCCTTCAACTACACCGTCGGATTGCTGCAGTCCCCGCCGGGGTCTGGCGACCAGCAGGGCGAAGTGACCCATCAGTATCAGGCGCAGGGATACCGGCTGTCCTCTGCCGGCGCCGCTGAACTGCACCGCGACAAACCGCAGTGGCGCTGCGAATTCACCGTCCTCACTGGCCCGGTCAGCACCATCCCGGCCGATTGACTGCTGCGGCCTGCCGGTGCTGCCTGCCGCCCCCGTGGGCTCCTACAGCGTACGACATTTCCTGAAACCATCCCGCACAATGCAGCAAGATAAACCATCACAGGAATACGAATATCATGTCCAAACTGCCCAATATTGTGTTGCTGGTCGCCGATGATCATGGTCGTGAAACCATGGGTTGTTATGGGAATCCCCAAGCCAGGACTCCGCACCTGGATTCCTTGTCCGCAGACTCGGTGACTTTCAGCAACGCTTTCTGCACCTCGGCTTCCTGCGCCGCCAGCCGCTCCGTCATTCTGACCGGGCTGTACAACCACGCCAACGGGACCTATGGCCATACCCATGCCCAGCACCATTTTTCCCTGTTCCAAGGCATCACCACCCTTCCGGCCTGCCTGAACCTGGCCGGCTACCGGACCGGCCGGATCGGCAAAACCCATTATGCCCCCCTGGAGCAGTATCCGTTTCAGGTAAACCTTCCTGGTGCCAACCGCGATGATGTGGCCATGTCGGAGAACTGCCGCGGATTCATTGCCGAAAGCAGCAGCCCGTTCTTCCTCTACTGGTGCTCCCTGAACCCGCACCGCAGCGCTGAACATCATCTGCACGAGGGCTTGAAAATAAATCATTTCGGCAACCCCGCCCAAGATTTCCCGGGAGACCGGGAAAGCAGATTTACTCCGGCAGAGATTGCAGTACCGCCATTTCTCAACGACGACCTCCCCACTCGTCTGGAACTGGCCCAGTACTACCAATCCATCGCCAGGCTGGACCGCGGCATCGGCCGCCTGCTCGCTATTCTGCGGCAGTACGACAAGTACGAAGATACCGTGATCATCTATGTCTCTGACAACGGCGCGGCCTTCCCCTGCGCCAAAACTACTCTGTATGAGCCTGGGATACGCCTGCCCTGCCTGCTGAAAAAACCCGGTCAGGTGGATGCTGGCAGTCGTTGTGAGAACCTGATCAGCTGGGTGGATATCATGCCTACTCTGCTTGACTTCGCCGCCACTGCTCCGCCGGGCGAGCTGCACGGGCACAGTTTCCGGGACACCTCGCCGGCCGCGGCCAGAGCGGAAGTCTTTGCCTCGCATACCTTTCACGAAGTGACCAACTACTACCCCATGCGGGCCATCCGCACCTCGCGCTATAAATTCATCTGGAACATCGCCCACCCGCTGACCTATTCATTCGCCTCTGACCTCTGGAATTCCGCCGTCTGGCAGCAGGCCCGGAACGCCAGGTCACAGCATCTCGGCAAACGCTCCCTGGAGGATTATTTGCATCATCCTCGTTTCGAATTGTTTGATCTGGAGGTTGATCCAGATGAACTGCACAACCTGGCCGAAGAGCCGGAATACCAGAAGATGATCCACGAATTTTGCTCCAAAATGCAGGATTTCCAGCAGCGAACCAATGATCCCTGGCGACATAAATGGGAATATGAATAACCTCCCCCGCGGAACCATAGAGCCCCCGATGCGCTCTCCCACTGCCGCCCTTTTCCTGCCGAACGAAGTAAAATGATGCGGATATCGGCCGGGTGCCGCCTGGCGCAAAGAGGAGAGAGACGATGTTGCACATGGTGGCGAGGATATTGAGTCCGATTATGTATCTGACTTTGTCCAATTACGCTTTTATCCGCCTGATATGGCACTTGCAAAATCGGCGGCAAAAAATGCTCGGCTGGTTCTTGTTGTGCCTCTTCAACGTATTGTTCCTCGGCGTAATCCTCTATTCCTGGCTGCCCGATCGAAATCTCCGCCCAGGACGCTGCGCTGAAAATGCTAGATCGCCACTGCGGCCAGACCCGGACCGCACGCCACCCAGGCCTATGCGGGCAGCACAGTGCGCGCCAGTATCTGCAAATCGCCACTGCGGCCAGACCCGGACCGCGCGACACCAAGGCCGATGCGGGCAGCACAGTGCGGCCAGTGACCAGGAACCGGCACTGCGACCAGACCCGGACCGCACGCCACCCAGGCCTATGCGGGCAGCACAGTGCGCGCCAGTGACCAGGAACCGGCACTGCGGCCACCCCCGGACTGCACCTTAGAGCCCCCGCTCTCTCGCGCGCGCGTCCATAACGGGTATGGAGGCCCCCCTCGGTAGGGTGGGCTGAGAGCCCACCAAAATGGCGCAGGGAAAAAGTAACCGCTTCAGCCTCTACTGTCCAGGCGGAAAATGCAGTTTCCTGAAAACTCTTGGATTTTCCATCCTTTTACCAGAAAAGAATCATCAATCCTGGCCCGGCCGCGCCAGCCCCAGCAGCAGCAGGTCTTGCATCAGAGCAGCTGGATTTTTTGATAATTTCGCTTCCGGCGTTGTCCAGCCGCGGGGGG
>JAAYYJ010000337.1 GCA_012515455.1 Oligosphaeraceae bacterium | reverse complement strand
GAAAAGGAGGTCACTTCCATCCAGCGCAATTACCTGACCCCGGGACTGGTCCTGAAGGAGAAGCAGATCGTGATTGGCACCCGCCTGGCGGAATCGCTGAATCTGCGCATCGGCGACAGCGTGCTGATTCATTCCCCCGCCCGCCTGACTGAGAATATCCACTGGCAGGACGACGGCAGCGTGAAGATCAGCGAGCCGGATGAATTCTATCTCCCGGAGGAAGTCAAGGTGGTCGGCTATTACTCCATGGGCGTCGCGGATTATGATGACAACGTCATCATCATGCATCTCGACCAGGCCGCGGATATCTTCGGACAGAACTGGGGCAGCGCCACCAGCATCCAGGTCGCAGTGCCCGATCCGCTGGCCATGGACAGCCTAACCCGGAAACTGAAAGCCGAATTCCCGTTCTTCAATTTCGTCACCTGGCAGGAGAAGAACGAACTGCTCTTCGGCACCCTCAAGGTCGAAAAAAACCTCATGACCTTCCTGATGACCTTCATCGTCTTGGTGGCTTCTTTCAGCATCGCCGCCACCCTGATTACCGTCGTGGTCCAGAAAACCCGGGAAATCGGAGTAATGAAGGCCGTGGGCATGGCACCGTTCTGCATCGCCAGAATCTTCCTCTGCCAGGGCGCAATCATCGGAGTGATCGGAACCAGCCTCGGAGTCGCACTCGGACTGACCGTCATGGCATGCCGCAACCAGATCGCCGACCTCCTGAGCTTCCTCATGGGCCACGAGGTCTTCCCCCCGGAACTCTATCACCTGACCAGAATCCCGGCGTTCACCACCACCGCAGACCTGCTCCTGATCATCAGCTTGTCACTGGGGATATGCATCCTGGCCGCGCTGGTGCCCGCGGTCTATGCCGCGGCAATGCAGCCGGCCAACGCACTGCAGGAGGAGAACTAGATGCCCGGCTCAACCGATGCATTATATCAGTTGGAGAACCTCTGCAAGAATTTCAAGCTCGGCGGCGGCGAAATCAAAGTCCTGCAGAACCTGAGCCTCACCATCCCCAGAGGGCGCTGGGTCTCGCTGGTCGGGCGCTCCGGCTCCGGCAAGACCACCCTGCTCCATCTCCTGGGCGGACTGGACAAGCCCAGCAGCGGCGGGATACTCTTCCAAGGCGAGAATCTCCTGCGCCTGTCCTCCCGCAGACTCACCGCCATCCGGCGGCACCAGATCGGCTTCATCTTCCAGTCGTACCATCTGTTCCCTGAGCTCTCAGCCTGGGAGAATGCAGTCCTGCCTGCACTCTACTACGGGAACAACCGGGAGCATTCCTGCCGGCGGGGACAGGAACTGCTGATTAAATTCGGCCTGGGCGCGCGGCTGCATCACCGCCCCCGCGAGCTCTCGGGGGGGGAACAGCAGCGCGTGGCCATCGCCCGCGCCCTGATCAACGACCCGGAGATTATCCTGGCGGACGAACCCACCGGGAACCTGGATGCCGCCGCGGCCGCAGAAATCCTGGCCATCCTGCAAGACTTGCGCCGCAACCGCGAGAAGACCATCATTATGGTCACCCACGACCTGAATCTGGCCGCCCGGGCAGACTTGTGCCTGAAGCTGGAAGCCGGGCAAACCAAAATCACGTCCTGAACCGCAAACAAGCACCGCGAGTCACCCGTACGCGAATATTCACCCGCCCGGAGCAATGCCGCTCCCGGCTTCAAACAGCCCTTGACAAGGAGAAGAAAGACAATGGAACTGGCAAAATACAGCATGGGCGTCGGCGATCGTTTCGGGCATCAGGCCCGGGCCCAGCTCAGCGCGATTATCTCGGCCCGGGCCCAGGGCGTGGCCGTGGCACCCGTCTGGAACAAGTCCAATCGCGAGCACAGCATTATCGGCACCCGCCCGGAGGACGTCAGGGCAGAGGTCGAAAGCGCTATCAAGGCCTTCTCTTTCACTGGCGAGTACCACGTCGATGCGGACCATATCAGCCTCAAGAACGTCGACCTGTTTATGCCGGCCTGCGATTTTTTCACCCTCGACGTGGCGGATTTCAGCGGCAAGCCCGCCAGCGCCGCAAGCATCAAGTCATTCCTGCGCAAACACTCCGCCTTCATCGGCAAGAAGCTCCAGATTCCGGGGCTGAAAAAAGCCATCACGGTCAGTGAAAAAGAAGCCCAGGCCATCGCCGGCAAATACCTTCTGGCGGTGCAGGAAGCCGGCAAACTCTACCGGCACATCCTGGCCGGCAAGGGCGAAGGAAATTTCATTGCCGAAGTATCCATGGACGAGACCGACCTGCCCCAGACTCCAGTCGATATGCTCTTCATCCTGGCGGCTATTGCTGACGAAGGCATCCCGGCCCAGACCATCGCCCCGAAATTCACCGGGCGTTTCAACAAAGGCGTGGATTATGTCGGTGACCTCAAACAGTTCGCCGCTGAATTCCAGGCTGACCTGGCCGTGATTCGCTTCGCCGTCGAGACCTTCGGACTGCCCAAAAACCTCAAGCTCAGCGTGCATTCCGGCAGCGACAAATTCTCCCTCTACCCCATCATCAAACAGGCCATCCAGGAACAGAATGCAGGGCTGCACCTGAAGACAGCCGGGACTACCTGGCTGGAGGAAATCATCGGTCTGGCTGCTGCCGGCGGCGAAGGCCTGAAACTGGCCCAGGACATCTACCGTCAGGCCCTGGCGCGCTTCGATGAGCTCTGCAAACCGTATGCCACGGTGATTGATATCGACACCAAAAAACTCCCCACTGCCGCAGCAGTGTCCAAATGGTCGGCCGAGAAGTTCTGCGCCACTCTCCGTCACGACCAGGACAACCCGGAATACAACCTGCATTTCCGGCAGATGCTGCATGTGGCTTTCCGTATCGCCGCCGAAATGGGCGAGCGCTACAGCGACGCCCTGGAAGAATTCGAACCGGTAATCCGCCAGAATGTGAGCGAGAATATTTTCGACCGGCACCTGAAACGCGTCTTCCTGTAACCAGGACGCAGACAACCACCGCCCGGCGGCAGTTTCTGCCATCCATATCCTGCCGCCGGCGGTGGAATCGAGAAGTCCTCCCGGAGGGCACGTTCAGCGCGCTCGCCGGGTAGGAATCCCTGCTGCGCCCCCTGCCTGCGCCGCAGGCAAGGCGACAGGGAGATTCCCTGCGCTTCCCCCGGTACGGCAGCGATCCGATCAGAGCCGGCCGAACAGTGACCGCACCGCAATCCCGGCAAAATATAGCTTGTTGCCAAGCGTGAAATTCCGGTAGCCGCACATGGCATAATGCATAGCCAGCGGCAAGCGGCCGGTGAGGTAATCAATCCCCAGGACCTGTCCGGCGGCAGTACTGCCAAACGGAATCACCCAGCCGAGGTCCACAGGCCGGAAGGCCTGCAACGGCCTCCCCCGCAACCCCAGCAAGATATTCCGGCCCGCCGTCTGGCCGGAGTAATAGGCGAAATTAACCGCTTTGCGCAGGGGCACGTCGCGGTGGTGAATGGCCGCAGCATCTCCGGCTACAAATATCTGCGGGTGCTGGGGGATGCGCAGGTACTCATCCACCACGATGCGTCCGTCCGGCAGTTCCTGTTTCTCTCCCTGCAGTTCCGGCAGGCCCCGTCTGGTGCCGGTGGACCAGCAGAGAAAGACCTCCTCGTGGCAGCTGCCGTCTGAGAGCCGCACATTGCGCCCGTCAAACGAGTCAACCTTGACCCCCGTGCAGATTTCGAGGCCCTGCCGCAGGGCCTGCGCTTCCAGATAAGAGCGGATTCGCTCCGGCAATCCGGCCAGGATGCGGTCTTTCATCTCGAGCACGGTAACCCGGGCCGGCCGGCCCAGCCGGACAGAGCGCATCTTCAGATTGCTGGCCAGTTCCAAGCCGGTATAGCCGCCCCCCACCACAACCGCCTGCGGGCTGCTGCGCGACTGGACAAAGGCCCCGAAATCCTGGCTAATCCGCTCTGCGTCAGCCAGACTGCCCAGGGTATACGCCGCCGCCTGGTGTTCTTTAAGTCCGCGCCGGTCCGCCACTGCACCGCAAGTCAGCACGAGGAAGTCATAAGTAAATACCCCCTCGGCAGTGCTCAGTTTCTTGCCAGCCGGATCAACGCTCTGCACTGTGCCGAGATGCAACTGGATACGCGGCTTGAGCAGCTTACGGAGGTCCGCGCGAATGCGCGCCGGCTCCAGGCGACCACCCGCGACATCCGGCAGCGCCGGCAGCATGGTGGTGCTGGCATTCCGGTCAAACAGATGGATATCCGCTTCCTGGTGTGACAGCCGGCACAGCTGCCGGGCCGCCGCCAGACCGGCAAAGCCGGCCCCGACGATAGCGATTTGCGGTTTTGCCATACTCATCCTTTCCTAAACGCCAAAGACACAATCATGGCCAGACTGGCGACGATATGAGCGGCAATCGCCAGCTTGGAGGCTTTGACCAGTTGCAGTTTATCGGCAGGCGCAGCGTGCAGCCGCGCCGTCGCCGCCGCCGCCGGGAGGCCCAGTGCCGGGATAGCGAGCATCCCGATGGGCGGCAGTGTCCCCCGCGTGACCAGAGCACAGACCGCCACCGCCGCCAGCAGCACCACCAGGGCGTACAGCAGATAGCCGTGGCCCGCGCCTATTCTGACCACCAGGGTGCGCTTGTGTGCCAGCTGATCTTCCGGGGCATCAGGGATTTCATTGGCGATGAGAATACCGGCG
>JAAYYJ010000336.1 GCA_012515455.1 Oligosphaeraceae bacterium | reverse complement strand
TGAGGAGCTGTATTTTGCCTGTCAGGAGGGTCGCAGCATCGGGTATGATTCGGGCAGCGACATCTACTGCCCGCCAGGAGGGATGGGCAACACTGGTCTGGCCTGGTTCGTGGTGGCGGAGCCGAAACTGCTGCCGCTGTATAAAGATGTGCGGGGCAGTGTTTTCCCGCAGCAGTGGACGGTCTTTGCCCAGCCGCCGGCGGGCGGCAGCCTGACTTTCAGTTGGGCTGAAGCACAATTTCCGGCGGGGCTGGTTTTTGAGCTGCGTCATGGAGAGAAGGTCATTGACATGCGCAGCATCCGGCAGTTCAGCGTTACGGAAAAGACTGAGCTTGCCATTGCAGTGAGCAAGCCGGCGGCAGCCGCCGGCGAACAAGGAAATGGGAAAAAATAGCATTATGAGCAGGAAGGCAGTGATTTTTGGCGCCGGCAATATCGGGCGTGGTTTTATCGGTCAGCTGTTCAGCGAGTCCGGATATGAAGTAGTGTTTATTGATGTCGACACGGAACTGATTGCCGCGTTGAATGACCAACGGCAGTACCATCTTGAGATAGTCGGCAATGATGGGAAGCAGGATTTGCAGATCGGGCCGGTGCGGGCCATTCACGGCAACGACCGCGAGGCAGTGGCAGCCGCAGTGGCAGAGGCGCAGATTGGTGCCACTGCCGTGGGGGCCAATGCCCTGAAATACATCGTCGGGAATCTGGCTGCCGGGCTGAAGCTGCGCGCTGCAGCCGGGAAGTCCCCCATCAATTTCATCATCTGTGAGAATCTGCATGGTGCGGCTGAGCATGTGCGCTCACTGGTCTCTGAACAGATGGGGGCTGGTGATCGGGCCGGCTTGCAGGATTGGGTGGGCTTCGTTGATACTGTCATCGGGCGCATGGTGCCCGTCCCAACGCCAGAAATGCGTGCTGAGGATGTCAGCCTGGTGCGGGTCGAGGCCTATAAGGAGCTGCCGGTTGCCAAGCGGGGCTTCGTGGGCGAAATCCCGGTTATTTCCGCGATGACTGCCTACGATGATTTCGAGGTCTTTACTGCCCGCAAGCTGTACATCCACAACTGCGGCCACGCGCTGATGGCCTACACGGGCTTCCTGCGCGGATACGAATTCGGCTACGAAGCCATGGCCGACCGGGCGGTCCGGGACTTCATGCTGGCGGGGCTGCGCGAGAGCGCGGCAGCCATTTGCGCGCAGTTCCAGGCCTCGCCGGACTGGCTCAATGCCCACGTCGATGACCTCCTGCAGCGCTTTACCAACCGGATGCTGGGCGACAGAGTATTTCGCCTCGGGCGTGACCCGATCCGGAAACTGGCCCGGGAGGACCGCCTGGTGGGCGCGGCTTGCCTGGCGCAGGCGAACGGCATCTCTCCCCGGTATCTGTGCTGGGGGATCGCGGCGGCCTTGCTCTTCAATCCCGCCGACGACCCGGCGGCACAGACCCTGCAGCGCCGTATCGTCGAGGTGGGCGCGGAAGCGGCTTTCCTGGAGGTCAGCGGCCTGGGAGCCGGTGATCTGGTGGCTGCGCTGGTGCTGCAGGCGTATCAGGCCCTGGTGCGCAATCCGCAGGCCCTGCCGTAAGGCTTGCCGGTACCGGGCTGCGTTGGGAATAATTATCTTACTATGGGTGGGGCAGTTTGCTGCTGTCCGCCCTGCAACCGCAAAGTGGAGAAGAAGTCATGCGTTATGAATTGATGAATCCCAGCCAGATCAGGAAAGCCATTGCCGAGCGCTGGCCGGTAATCCTGCCCCTGGGAGTATTGGAATACCACAGCGAGCATCTGCCCGTGGGCATGGACACCCTGGCCGTGACCAGGACCATGGAACTCCTGGAGAAGGAGATGAATATCGTGATCCTGCCCGCCTTCTACTACGGCTCCTGCAGTTTTGCAGTGGAGAAGCCGGAAGGGAAGGGCTCCATTCACGTGGACTCCAACGTCCTGCTGCCTATGGCCAGGCAGATTTTCCTGGGGCTGCTGAGAGTCGGCTTCCGCAATATCCACGCCTTCATCCATCACCAGAGCGAAAATTTCGCTTCCGGGATGCCGACCGACCTGGCCTTCCGCCTGGCAGCCAAGCAGATTATCTTCGAATTCCTGGATCAGACCCGCGGCGAGGGCTGGTGGGGCGACAACAGCATGGACTCATATTATACCGCCCATGATGACCTGGATGCCAACCCCTTCAACTGGATTCAATGCCATCCCCTGATGGATGCAGAGATTATTGCCCAGTATCCCTTCGACCATGCCGGTGCGGGCGAGACCTCGCTGATGCTGGCGCTCTGCCCGGATGAAGTCGACATGGGGTTGTTTTCGCAGGAAAAATGGTACGTCCGCAGTGCGGCTGAAGCCAGCCGTGAGCTGGGGGAGAAAGGCGTGGCCATGATATTAGCCCGCCTGCGCCGGCTCCTCGCCTAGGCAGGGGCCAGCCGCGCCTCGCCGCCGCGGCTGGTTATAGCATCGCCTTGAAATCGATGAATTCGGCTGCGTTCTGGTACAGGAAATCTGCACCGGCTCCGTACCAGCTTTTCGTCCTGCCGACATTCAGGAAGAACATCCGGAAGAATTCTGCGGCTTCCAGGACCTGATTCAAGGATTCCCGGTGTCCGTACGCGGTGTCCAGGGAGAACATCAGTTTTTTGCACAGGGGCGTTTTTTTGGCGGTCACATCGCCGAGGTGTTCCTGCAGCCACTGATAATCGACCAGTCCGGAGACGCTGCATCTGACGTTCGGGTAGTACCACAGGGATTCGAACAGCTCGTTGCACCACGGCACGCCCATGTGTCCCTGGATCAGCTTCAGACTGGGGAATGCGGCGGCGATGGCATCCAGCATGGAGGGGCGCATTTGGGTGGGGCCAAAACCGATTTTCGGCAAGGCGAAACTGTCAGCGGTGCGGTTAGAGATTATTCCCACGTGGAACAGAATGGGCATACCCAGGGCCTGGGCCCGGGCATAGAGGGGAAAGTACTGCTCGTGGTCGTAGGCCAGAGCCGGCCGGATGGCCTTCAAGCCCAGGAAGCCCTGGTCGCGCATCTGGTCGATCTGCTCTGGTCCGCGGGTGAAATCAATAAAGCCGAAGGGGATGAAGAACCCGGGAAAGCGTTTGGCTACTTCCAGCACGGGAGCATTCCCGGCCAGTTTGGTTGACTCCTTGTAGCAGTCCAATCCCAGCAGCCAGACCTGGCGCAGGGCAGGACATTGGGTTGTGGCCTCCAGGGCGGCCCAGTCGTAGTCGACGAACAAGTGCGCGTGGGTATCAATGATCGGATAGGAGAGGCCAGAATAGTCGACAGCCATGGTAGAGTCCTTGTGGGTTGCCGCAACGGCGGTAAAGCCGGCGGTCAGAGTTTATTTGCTTACACTCCCCCGGGGGAGTTTCCGGCGGGCGATGATCAGAGCCGCGCTGGCCATTTTCTGGAAGGCCGGCAGTCCGGCGGCCTGGGCGGCGCGTTCCAGCATTGTGAAGGCGGGGATGATGAATTGCGCATACCATTCCAGGCCGTCCAGCAGCCAGAGCTTGCCGTAAGCCCCTAAGGCCTGCATCAGGCGCTGGCAGGCGGCCGCATGCAGGACTTTTTCCGGGGGCGGCGTGCCGCCTAAAAGAAGCACCTGGCGGCAGTATTCTTCCCAGACCTCCGTCTGCAATTCGGCCGGATGGCACTGGTACGGGTCGTAGAGGAACGAGGCCAGGTCATAAGCCGCGCAGCCCAGCCGCATGCCCTGAAAATCAATCAGCCAGGCTTGGGCATCCTGGACCTTGACATTGGCGCTCTGCAAATCCCGGTGGATGGGCACCAGCGGCTGCCGCAGCAGCAGGTCCCGCAGCTGCCGGAATTCCTCCGCGCTGGCGCTCCACAGTTCAGGTTCTCCCAGGCAGGCGTAGAGCATATTGTCGCGGAAGTAATCACGCTCCCAGTCGTAGAGTCCCTTGGTGAAGCCTTTCTGCAGCGGCAGTTCCTCCAGCCGCACCGCCTGATCGCCCAGAACATGCAGGCGGGCGATCTGCTCCACCGTCTGGAACATGTAATCGTGCTTCATTTTGCCCGAAGTCAGCAGGATGTCGCTCTGGCCCAGGTCTTCGATGATGATCTCAAAACAATCGGGCAGATGGTGGATAATGCGCGGGACCCGGATGCCCAGGCGGGACAGGAAATCGCTGATGGCCGCGAAGCCGGCATTTTCCCGGCGTTCGGGGTTGTAGGCGCACCAGACCCAGGATTTGCTGCCGCTAGTCAGTCGGCAGTAGCGCCGTCCACTGCCTTGCTTGGGCAAAGGCTGTAGTGCGTATTGCTGGCCCTGGATATCCAGGCTGGCCAGGATGCGCGGATCAGGTTTGCGTTCAGCGTTGACTGCCTGGGGCGGCTGTACATCGTTGCCGATGAAAATGCCATCGGCGTAGAGCAGTGGTCGCGGCAGCCGGGTGTAGTCCCAGAGGACGACATTATGCAGATGGGTGCCGGCGGGGACGCCCAGTTCGATGCCCAGGCCCAACGCACCGGTGCATTGCACACCCTTGAGTTCCAGGGCGAAGCGCCGCTTGGCCTGTTCCGCCTGGGCATTGCGGAGCAGAGGGTGGTGGGTCAGGGCGCAGTCCGCGATTTGGCCATGCGCGCGGATGTAATCGGCCGCGGTGCCGATATCCGACCAGAATACCTTGGCCGGCACGCAGAAGGGCTGGACTACCCAGCCGGCATCCACGGCCCTCTGATAGCAGGTGATGATGTCCGGCGCTTCTTCCTCGTCGGGGAGCAGCTCCAGGACATCACGCCGGAAGATATGGATGCCGGAGAAAGT
>JAAYYJ010000335.1 GCA_012515455.1 Oligosphaeraceae bacterium | reverse complement strand
TGGGCAGCATCCGGTCGGGGCCCCATTTGTTTTCGATAAAGATCCCCCGCACTGGCATGGTGGGCCAGTCACGAATGCTCAGATTCGGCACCGTCTGCCCGGCGATTAACCGCGAGAACAGGCTGGCCAGGGTTTGGGAGGCCCAGACCATGCCATCTTGATACGGAGAACGGATATACACTTCACTGCCGGCGATTTCCAGCTCGTAGTAGTCTTTCCGGCAGGCTTCCGGTACGCCACTGAGGTCGAAGTCGGCAGGCTGGTCCACTCTCGCTTCGACTACATATTTTTTCTTATTGGCTACCACCCGGACCCCGGCGGCGGATAAAATCGAGCGTACTGCCTTGCGCTGCAGGGGCAGGACATTGGTGGTGCTCAGACGAACATCTATGGACAGATCACTTGTGCCCTCATTGAGTGCCAGTTGCTTAGGTTGCGGAAACAGCTCCGGGATATTAAAACCGCAGCGGGTAGCCATGGCAGGTCTCCTTGAATGGCATATTCTGTGCTGAGTGCAAACAGCTGGCCTGGACTCGGAGAATAATTTCTCGCACATAAACCAACTGCGTTTTTAATATAATGCCGTAAATGCACTTATGCAACTGCGGCGGTGGAATAAGGTTACTCGGAGCAGAGGGGGCGGGCGGCTGGCGAGGTGGTGTGGCGGTGGAAATAATATGTTAGCGGGCCGCAAAATGTAATATTTTCCGGGGGCAGTCCGGAAAGCCTGAATCCGGGCTTTGCCGCCCCCGGCACCTAGGCGGCAATTACTGGTAACTGGCGGGAATTTCCAGTTGCAGGGGGGGGGCGGGCAGTTTCCCCCAGCTGTCGATAAAGGCAAGGGTGGCATAGCAGGTTGGCACTGCCAGCGCCTGGTCAGGCAGGAAGCTCCTGGTGAAGACGAGTGATTTTCCCGGTGCGATGGCGCCGAAATAGAACATCCGGCCATGCAGCCAGGGTTCGCGGGAGAAGATGCAGCCGGTCAGGTTGCTGGTGTCCTGCAGGCCGAGATTGCTGATCTTGACCGTAAGGCTGAAGGGCGAGCCGGGACGGATGCTGCTGCTGCTGACCAGGTATTCAATCTGCAGGTTCTCGCGTTCCGGCGGCGTGCGGCGCTGCTCGTAATCCAGGTTGAAGGACAGCAGAATGTCATTGGCGGGAGATTCCTCCAGGGTCTTTTCATCACTCTTGGGCCGGCGGGGCATGATCCGGTATACGGTCATTTTCCGGACCCCGAGGGTACTGTGTTCCACAGTGAACTCCAGCTGCCGGTTCTCCCATTTGTCAAAGTATTCGAGGATGCCGAGGCAGTCGGGGCCGCTGTCGACAATCTCACCCTGGGCGTCAGTGCGCAGTTCCTTGCCGTTGATCAGGAACAGGGTGTCAGCGAAGGGACCCTGATCCTGAATCTCGGTGCGGGTCAGAGTCTCGCCCTCCATGAATTCTCCCGGCAGCACCTGGTACTGGTAGGAGAATGCAGTCTTGCCGGTGCTGCTGTCGCTCTCCAAGGCAGTGCGCAACAGGGTCTCGAAGATGCGCACCTCGTGCAAGGTGACAAACTTCTGACGCCGGAAAACCAGCCGGGGCTGGGAAGCCAAGCCGGAGCCCAGCTGGCAGTCGAACTGCTCCCGGGCTTCCTGCTTGCGGACTTCGGTGCGAAGATAATTTCCCCGGACTTTATCCTGGGCGGAGATGCTTGCGGCCAGAAGCAGCAGCAGGGTGAAGCAATACTGGCGGGCGCGGTTCATGGTTTGGCAGCCTCCTGAAATAATTCGCTGCGGATTCGCTCCAGGCGCAGCTGAGTGCCGGTTGACACCCCGGTTACCACCACCAGGCCCAGCTGCGGATAAGCCGCCTGAGGCACTTCTCCGACAAAGCCAGACGGGCTCTCCCGGCGCAAGCGGCGGGATGGGTCCCAGACGCCGTACATGGTGCAGCCGAAGCGTTTGGCAGTCTCCTGCTGTTCCCAGTCCGGTGACCACTCACTGCTGCTCCAGATCGCAATCCCGGGGATCAGGCGTTGGCGTTCCATCAGCGCGAGTTCCGACTGGCCGGGGAGGCGAAAATCGAAGGCCTCGTACCGGCTCAGGTGGCGGCAGAATGCCTGGGCTTGGGGCAGCGTGATCTGGCCCTGATGCGGCTCAGAGGCGGGAATTTCAGCGGGCCGCTGTCCGGTTTGGCCGAAAGCAGTGATGGCCTGGAAAGTGCCATTGCTGATTGGGCGGCTGCTGACATAACAGGCCTGCCGGCCGCGTCCGAGCAGAGTCATGTCCAGTCCGCTGCGGGTGGTGAACTGCTGT
Organism: Oligosphaeraceae bacterium; assembly: GCA_012515455.1. Taxonomy (GTDB): domain Bacteria; phylum Verrucomicrobiota; class Lentisphaeria; order Oligosphaerales; family Oligosphaeraceae; genus JAAZIZ01. The sequence continues at coordinate 24 of JAAYYJ010000335.1, read as the reverse complement.
GGCGGGGGGACGGACTGCAGCGCT
>JAAYYJ010000334.1 GCA_012515455.1 Oligosphaeraceae bacterium | reverse complement strand
GTCAGGATTGGGAGCCAGAAATACGTCTACAGTCCCGAACTGCTCCGCCCGGAGACTCAACGCCATAAAACCGAGGACGAATAACATTATCTGTACGCGACCCATAATCAGCTCCTGCCAGGACCCAGCTCCGGCGGCCATTCGATGCCCGCCGGATCTATTTTAGCCAGCAGCCCGGCGGTAATGTCAGCAGTGCTGATTTTATCCAAGCGGGCCTGGTAATTTAAGATGATGCGGTGGTTGAGTACCGCCGGCGCGACCATCCTGACATCCTCGAAACCGACGGCGGGCCGACCGCACAGCAACGCAGCGGCCCGGGCGGCCTCGGCCAGCCCGATGGCCGCCCGGGGCGAAGCGCCATAAGTCACATAGCGGGTCACTTCTGCGAGCGGAGAAGGGGCATCAGGATGGCTGGCGGCGACCAGCCGCCCGATATACGCGGCGACCGGCCCGCTGAGGTAAATCCGGTCCATGACTGCGAACAGCTGCGTCAGTTCCGGCCGGCTCAAGCGCCAGCCCGGCTGCGGGAGCTCACCCCGCCGCCCCCTGGTGATGATCCGGGTCAGGACGTCTGCATCCACCGAGCCGACCTGGAGCTTGAATAAAAACCGGTCCAGCTGGGCTTCGGGGATCGGATAAGTGCCTTCCAGCTCAATCGGATTCTGCGAGGCCAGGACAAAAAACGGCTCAGGCAGGGGTCTGGTTTCCCCCAGCAGCGTCACGCTGCGCTCCTGCATCGCCTCCAGCATCGCGGACTGCGTCTTGGGCGAGGCGCGGTTGATTTCATCCGCCAGCACGAGATTGGCAAAAATGGCGCCGGGCTGGAAGAGCATCTGCCGCTCGCCGGAGGGCAGCACCTGCAGGATGCTGCCGCCTAAAATATCACTGGGCAGCAGGTCGGGCGTGAATTGAATGCGCTTGAATTCCAGCTGCAGGAGTTGTGCCAGGGCCTTGATCAACGCGGTCTTGCCCACCCCGGGCAAGCCCTCCAGAAGCATATTCCCGCGGCTGAGGATAGCGATCAGCAGCAGCCGGTGCACTGTTTCCTGGCCCAGCAACAGCGCATCCAGTTCGGCTAAAATCCGCAGGGCGAGGTCCTGGCTGGGCAGGAGTTCTTGCGGCGTAAGCAAGCGTTCTTCTGACATCCCGTTGTCCTTGCTGAAAAAAACGTTGCAGACAGGCAAGCGCTTCAGGGCCGGAACAGCGGCTGCAGCGGATGCTTTTTATCGCTCTTGTAGGTGATGCTGGCCTGTATTAACTCATCTGCAGTGGCAGCAGGCAAATTCGCCTGCAGTGACGGACTGCCCTGCCCGGCGATGTTGTTCAGGGCCAGGGCCAGACCGCGCAGGAAATCGCGTGAGCAGAAGCGGCAGGTCTCCAGGATGTCCTGCCGCTGGATTCTGCGGCTGGACAGGCCAGCATTCTGAGCCCCCACCAGGGCCATTGCGGCCACCTGGCAGCCGAAGGCATGCGCAGTGATGATTTCCAGCACCAGGTCAGACCCCAGGATCTCGGCGCCGTGGGTGCGGGCCAGTTCCGCCTCCGCACGGGTGCAGATATGGAAGCCGGGCTGGGCCTGATAAGTACAGAGCTTCGGGGAAATCCCGACCGCGTCCAGGGCATTGACCAGCTCGGAATTCAGCTCCTGGGCCAGGGCAGTGCTTAAGTCCGGATAAGGATCGGGCAGAAGCTCTGCCAGACCGTCCAGAGGAGAACCGGAATACCCGTTCAGAAAATCAGTCAGCACAGCCCAGCTGCCGGCCTTCAGTTCCGGCTTAAGACTGATGCAGCTGTCAATAAAAATCTGCCGGCGCAGACCGAGCTTCCAGGCCGCTGCCAGCGGCAGCAGGCAGGGATACACGCCCAGGCCCTCACCGGGATGACGATGACCCTGCAGAACCAGAATCTTAATCCCCTGGCACGGCCCCCAAAGCAGTTGCGGCAGCTGCCGGTCCGGGGTATGCTGCTGAGGCATGTCCGGCAAGACGGCCAGGGGCAGGCAGGACGGTGCCGTGCTGAACAGCCCCTCGACCTCAAAACCGGGACCGAACTGGAGGAAAAATGCCCCCTGCCGGCAATCCGGGAATGCCTCTTCCAGGCAGCCTGCCGCCCGTTCCAGCGCTGCTCCGCTTAATTGAGCCGGCGGGCAGTGCATCACCAGGTGACCTCCACTTGGGCCGGGGCGGGTTGGAACAGCGAGCTGGCCTCCGCGCTAGCCGGCCAGGCATATTCCCACACGACCTGATTGAAGGCGGTATTCCGGCCATTGCTGCGGATAACTGCGGTCGGCGTGGTCACGGCCAGCGACACGCTGCTGCCCTGGCAAAGCTTCTGCCAGCGGGCCAGCTCGGCCTGGTCCAAGCCCTCAGGCAGCGCAGCCAGAGGGCCGCTCAGATGCCAGTCGCCCAGCACATCCTTGTTCAATCTGAGAGTCCCGAAAGCACCGCTGGCCATCGCCTGCGGGACGTTCCGGGCCAGAACGATGATCTGCACCTGCAGATCAGGACCATTCTGGCTCTGCCGGTACTGCCGCAGCTCCAGGCCGCGGGCGGTGAAATATTCTGTCGCGGCTGCTTCATCCAGGAACAGGCTCAGGGGAGCGCCGCCGTCAAGTTCTCCCAGCACCCGGAGGCCCTCCCGCAGCATGGGGGCATATTCCCGGGGCAGGGTGTAGTCATAGGTGGCAATGCAGGTCGAATCTTTTTGGAAGACCAGAGTCTGACGGAAAGTCAGGCAGCCGCTCAACAGGCTGACGCCCAGCAGCAGCAGCAGGGTTTTCAGACCCGGAACCTGACCTGGGAGAGCTTTTTTCGGGAAGGAAGTTATAGTATGCATATTGCCTTAAGATAACGCAAACTTTTTGAACTGCCAGTCAGAGCCCAAAAAAGCACCCTCCTGCAACCGACGGGGGCAGAAGCGACGCGGCACCAGCAGCACAAAGGGGACTTCTGCACTGCCCCCCCACAACGACCCAAAGCGCGTGTCATTCCTGCAGTACTATGACTAAAAAGCTTACAATCGGCATCGGACTGTCAGGCGGAGCAGACAGCAGCTTCGCCGCATTTTTGCTGAAGCAGCAAGGCTGCGACGTGCACGCATTCACCATGCGTCTGCAGGGCAACAGCGCCGCCGTCGCTAAAGGCCGCCGGGTAGCGGAAAAACTCGATATCCCGTTCCAGGTCCTGGAACTGCAGGACCGTTTCGAACAATTGGTCCTGGCACCCTTCGTGGAAAGCTATGCCCGGGGCTTCACACCCTCACCCTGCGTGCTCTGCAATCGCGACCTGAAATTCGGGCTGATGGGGCAGGCGATTCTGGACTCCGGCTGCGACCTGCTGGCGACCGGACATTACGCCCGACTGAAAACAACCGCCGACGGCAGCGTGCGCCTGCTGCGCGGCATCGATGCAGCCAAGGAACAGAGCTATTTCCTGGCCCAGCTGTCGCAGGAACAGCTGGGCAAAATCTGCTTCCCGCTCGGGGAATGGCGCAAGGAAGATGTGGTCCGGCAGGCCAAAGCCCGGCAGCTGGTCCCGGAAAGCGAAGGCGAGAGCCAGGACTTGTGCTTCCTGCCGGACGGAGATTTCGCCGCCCTGGTTACAGGCCGCCACCCGGAGCTGCAGCGGGAAGGATGGATTATGGACGAGTCAGGACGGAAGCTGGGACGTCATAACGGGGCGTTCCGCTATACCTACGGGCAGCGGCAGGGCCTTGGCTTGGGCGGCGGTCCCTGGTTCGTATCCCATATCAATATCCAGGATAATCTGGTGATAGTAACTCACGCCGAGGCAGTGCTGTCCCGGCAGGTGCGCTTGCGGGGTATGAACTGGCTGCCGGCACCGCCGCCGCTGGGAGAGGGCGGTGAATGCCAGGCGCAGGTGCGATACCGCATGAAAGCCCGGGACGCGGATATCTTCGCTACCCGGAACGGTTGCGCCAGGCTGGAATTTAAAGACCCGGTCAGTGCGGTCACCCCAGGGCAGCTGGCAGTCTGCTATCGCGGTGAAGAGGTGTTCGCTTCGGGCTGGATTGAACCAGAAACCGACCAGAACGGCTAGGGACGCTCTCTTGCTATTTGGCTATTCGGAGTTATCTTATGCGACTGCCCGGGAGAAGCCGCGCCGGCTGCACCGGAGTTCCTTAAAATTATCAGCAGACATACAGGTTATCCATGTCAGACTACGCCCCGGCCCGGAAACATACAGTTGTTCTGGGAATGCTCGCACTGATCAGTGCAGTAATTTTGTTCAGCACTATCGAGATTGTCAGCAAAGACGTGGCCAGGAAAGGAGCGCAAATCGAGCCCTTCCTGATGGTCTTCCTGCGCTTCTTCGTGACCGGAGTGGTACTGCTGGGTTGCGGCCTGCCGGCTTTCCTGCGCCAAGGCAACCGGCTGCACTGGCAGGATGCTAAAATCTTCCTGCTGAATGGTTTTTTTGGCATCGCGGTGAGCATCAGTCTGTTCCATACCGCGATCATTATGTTCCGCAATGCCTCCTCTTCCGCCGTGGTCTTCAGCGCCAACGCGGTTTTCGCGATTGTGATTGCCCGTTTTATGAACCACGAGCCGTGGTCATTCCACAAATGGACTGCGGTGCTGTTAGCCCTGCTGGGAGTCTCACTGTTCATCTTCGAAAAAGGCAGCCCCAGCCTGGATACCCTGAAGGCGATTCTGACCATGTCGCTGTCGGCCCTGGGCTTCGCCTACAGCGTCTGCCTGACCCGGCGCTGGGTGCATAAATACGGCGCCATGGTGTTCATGGGGGCATCGTCGCTGATCGGCAGTCTGGTCACCTTGCCCTTGGCATTGGGGCGCCTGCCCACGGATTATCTGGGCGAAATCGCCAAAGTCTGGCCGGAACTGATCTATATTGTGCTGTTCGGCACTACCCTGCCCTATCTGCTCTACTATATCGGCCTGAAGTATATGAGCGCCTTCGTTGCCGCCATGACCTTCTTCCTCAAACCAGGACTGGCCTGCATCATGGCCTGGCTCTGGAGAGGTGAACAGATGAACGCCTGGACGATTTCGGGTACGATGGTCATCCTGTTGGCTCTCAGCCAGACCATCAAAAGAAACCGGGCGGCCTGAACCGCCCGACCCGAAACCTTGCTGCCCAGACCTTACTGCCCGAACAACGCTGCCGCCTGAGCCATATTCTTTATTACCGGGGTGCCGAACGGGCAGCGTTTTTCACAATGCCCGCAGGACACGCAGTCTCCCGCATGCCGGGCCAAAGCGCGGTAGTGCGCTGCGATGCCCGGCGGGATATCCTGCTCCGACAGCCGGGCAATGTCGAGATACTTGTTAACCGCTGCGATATCGATGCCCTGGGGGCAGGGCTGGCAATGCCCGCAATAGACGCAGCTGCCCTTGAAATCGCGCTTGACGCTGGCAATGACGGTGGAATAGTCCTTCTCGGCCTCAGGCAGGCCGGGATAAGCCGCGGCCGCCAGTACTTGGGCCCGACTCTGGCAACCGACCAGGACGCTGACTACTGCGGGGCGGGAGAGCGCATAATGAATGCACTGCGCCGGGGTCAGAGGCTGATTGAAGGGCGTGTGCTGGGCCGACAGGAGCTTCCCGGCCCCCAGGGCCTTCATCACCGTGATGGATACGCCCCGGCTTTCACACAGGCGGTATAAATCCGCGCGGGCGCTATCGACGGCCTGCATGCTGCGGGAGAATTCCTGCCCCAGGATGGCGGCGATGTCATGTGCGCCTTCCATCAGATCAAAAGCCGGGTTGATGCTGAACATCAGCAGGTCCAGCACGCCCAGGCGCACCAGCCGGGCCGCGGTGGCGGGATTATGGACGCTGGCGCCGAGGAGACGGATCACGCCTTGCTGTTTGAGTCCCAGAGCATAATCGAGGATGCCATTGGCGGTCACTTCTTCGATATCGCGATCGGTATCCATAAAGAACAGCATCCCGATATCAAGATAATCAGTGTTAAGATGCTGCAGCAGCCGGTCGAACTGGCGCTTGCAGACCTCCGGGTCACGGCTGATGTCATATTGCTCGCGGGGTGTGCTGACTG
>JAAYYJ010000333.1 GCA_012515455.1 Oligosphaeraceae bacterium | reverse complement strand
TGCAGTAGGTGCGCACATCGCAGCTGAGCATCTGCATGGTATCATAGATCGCCAGGCCGGCAGTGACGCTGCCGCCGGGGCTGTTGATATAGAAATCGATATCCTTCTTGGGGTCCTCGCTTTGCAGGAACAGCATCTGGGCCACGATGACATTGGCGACCGCGTCGGTCACCGGCGTGCCCAGCATGATGATCCGGTCTTTGAGAAGACGCGAGTAGATATCGTACTGACGCTCGCCGTTGCCGGTCTGTTCCACCACAATCGGCACATAATAATCATTCTTGATCATTACTTCCACCTCTCCTGATATAATGCCGGGCGGAGTCCGGCCGCCATCGCAGCCAAAACGCCGGCAGGGGGTTACTGTTCTGCCTTGATCACTTCGACCTGGGCGGCTTCCTGCACCGCGTGCAGCGCCAGTTCCCGGGAAATGCTCTCGGTGACCGTGAAAATCTGTCCCGTCTCCCGCATTTTCTGCAACGCTTTGCTGAAAGGGATATCGTTCTTCTCGGCGAAGTTCGCCACTACATGGGCCAGCATCTGGTTGGTGACGTTGATGTTTTCCGCCCGCCCGATCTGGCGCAGGATGATATCCTGCCTGGCAGCGGTAAGCGCCTGGCTCTCAGCCTCGTTTTCACTGGCCTGCAATTTGGCCGTGATATCTTCCTGCTTCAGGCCCTGATAGGACATCATGCGGGCGGCTTCCTGCTGGTAGGTGGTTTTGAACTGCTTCAGCAGGGACGGCGGCACCGGAAACTCCTGTCCGCTCAGCAAGGCCTGGAGCAGCTGCTCGCGCACCTTGCCGTCCTCAGACTGTTCCTTGCGCCCTTGCAGCATCTCCTTGATGGCAGAGCGTAACTTCTCCTCACTCTCAATCTTCAGTTCCTGGAGAAATTTTTCATCCAGGGGGGGCGTCACCTTGCCTTTGACTTCTTTAATTTCAAAATGGAACAGATACGTCTTGTTCTGCAAGGATTCGTTGCGGAAATCGGCCGGGAAGTTAATTTCGACATCCTTTTGCTCGCCGGCGGACACATTCAGCAATGCGGTCGCGATTCCCGGCAGCAATTCCGGTTCGCGCAGCATCAGCCAGCTGTTTTCGCCTTTCAGCAGGTATTTCACCTGGTCATCGTTCAGCAGCTCCTCGGGAGCAGCTGCGCTGTAGCTGGCCTGCAGCATATCGCCTTGCTGGGCAGGGCGCTGCACGGGTTCAAAAGTCGCCCGCTGTTCCAGGATGTTCTGGATGTATTCCTCGATTTCCGCATCGGTCACCACCGCCTCGTGCCGGCTGACGCAGATGCCCTTGTACTGGGGCAGGGTGAATTTCGGGTACACTTCGACGGTGAAAGTAAAGGAAAAATCCTGTTCCGGGACATACAGCGGCAGGCTGCTCTGACTGTCGAGGTTCGGGCGGGTGTAGAAATCCAGGTCCTGTTCTTTCGCCACCTGACTGATGGCCCCTTCAATCAGGTCCTCCGTCACCCGGGCACAAATTTGCTGGCTGAATGTCTTCAAGAGCATCGGCACGGGAATTTTGCCCGGCCGGAAGCCCGGCAGCTTGGCTTCAGAACCGACTTTGCGAATGGCGGCCTTATATGCCTGTTGGGTGTCTGCTGCCGGAATGGTCACTGCCACGCTGAGGCAGCAGGGAGCAGTTTCGCTGCAGTTGACACTAATGGACATGGATTGCTTTTCCACAATGACTCCTCGTGAAGATTCAAACGAATGATCCAGCTGCAAACAACAATTTTCACCGGCAGGTCCGGCGGTTATGCATCCTTAACAGCAAATCTGGAAAAGCTTATACTATAATATCTTTTTCCCATAAATCTAGCTGCAGGCGGCAGTTTCTCCTTCGGCCCGGGCAGCAGCGCTGCGCCCGCCCCTCAGGTCGTTGGCACCCGCAGGGAGTTCTCGATTGCGGCAAATTACCGGCCGTATTGGGGCCCGGGCGGTTGCCCCGGGCTGATTATCGGGTTCAGGATTCGCTCATCACCCTGGCCCGTTCTGGGGTCAAGGCCGAGTCGGGCAGTTGTCCCGAGGCAAAACGTTCGATATCAAGGGCCAGGCACTGCCAGCGTTCTTCGAACTCAATGGCGTTGTTGGCCCGGTGCGGGGTAATCAGCACATTGGGCATGGAGCGCAAGGGTGAATCAGCCTCCAGGGGTTCAGTTTCAAACACATCCAGAGCCAGAAAAATTTTTCTGGCGGCAGCGACTTCGAGCATTGCCTGCTGGTCAACCATCGCTCCGCGGGCGATATTCACGAACAACGCATTGTCCGGCATTAGTTCGAACTGGCGGCGCCCCAAAAGATGGAAGGTCTCGGCGGTATTGCCGCCGGCCAGCACCAGAATTTCGCTTTGCCGGCAGGCCTCATCGAGGGTCAGCAGGCGCAGTCCCGCCTGGTCCGCCGCCTCGGCACTGAGATGCTTGGAGACCACAGCGAGGTCAGGGGTGAAGCAGCGCAGCAGTTCGGCAATGGCTTTGCCGATGCGCCCGTAGCCGATCACTGCGACCTTGCGCCGGTGCAGGATCCTGGTGCGGGGGTATTTGAATCGGGGCCATTCTTCGCCGGAGCACATATCGTGATGGTAATTGTGAATGCGCAGCAGGCTGCTTAGGATCAGCCCCAGGGTATACTCAGCCATGGGGCGCTCGCGCGATGCCCCGGTATGAATAATGGCAATGCCCTTCGAGAGGGCATAGAGATCGGCGATATTCTGCCGGGCGCCGCCGTAAGTCGAAGCAATCAGCTCCAGCTGGGGAGCGGCATCAATCACCGCTTCCGAGATCAGCATCTGGGCGGTGTAAGGCACGATTACGGCCGAGTAGGGACCAATCAAGGCCGCGACCTCCGCGGCCGTAGTGCAGGCAACCGTGGTAATAGCGTAGTAACGGGCGATGCTGGACGCCGCCGCGGCATCCTCAATTTTGGTCAGTGCAAGCAGTTTTTTCATCGTCAGGTCCTCTGGGTTGTTCGCTCTGCCGGGCCGGATTCAGCTGCCGGTCAGGGGACAGGAATCGGCATTAGGAATGCCGCTGCCGGGGTCAGTCCGCTCCAGTCCCCGCGGTCCGACTCTCCTGGAGTGTAAAGCGCAAACGGATGCTCTGCCCCGGGCAGCGGCAGCGGCAGACCCGGTAAATGCCGTTCCGGTTCGGCAGGGGCTGCTCTTCCCACTCCCAGACGCATCCCGGGGTCAGGCTGCTGACCCGGTAAGACGCGCCGGCCAAATCCACCGCCAGCCCGGCGTCAGTCAGCTCCAGGCGGCTCTCCTGCCGTCCGTCGCTGACTATAGCCGGCACCCGGACCAGCAGCTCGCCAGCCTTGCTCTGAGCCTGATACTCCACGGCGGCAGGAGTCAGGGTATAGTCCTCCTGCAAATCAAATTGCGGGCAACTGTATGCAATGCTGAAGCGCACCTGTGCCGGCATTACTTCCCGGGAGACAATCCGGCTGCGCAGTTCCTCCCCCCGGCGTGATGCGAGGGAGACGCCGTTGATCACCGGTCCGATGGCGGTATCCGGTCCGGCGGGTATGGTGGTCAAGTAATGCGGTTCTGCGGCCAGGGGCGCCGACAGGGCCAGCAGCGGCGGGCAGTGGCGGTGCTGCAGGCGTCCCCAGCCGGTGGCATCGTACCCGGCCTGGCTGTTGCGGTCGATTTCGATTTGCAGCCCCTGGCAGGAGGCGAAGAAGCGGTGGAAGTCAGGCGTTAGTTCCAGGCAATAGCTGGCACACTCAGACGGGGTGGGCAGCTGGGGGATGTCGGGCTGGGCCAATCTGGCCGCGAAACCGAATTGACTGGCAATGAGCAGCGAATAGGGGCTGTACCAGCCATATCCTGCCTCCCGGCCGTGGATCAGTGCGCCATCCTGGGGGAAGTAGTTCTTGCTGAAGAACACCGGCCGGCCGGAAACATATCCGCGGACCGCCTTGAAAGCGAGCGCGGCGGCGCGCTTGAAGACCCCCGCCAGCTCGCGTTCACCCTGCTGCCAGTAATGCTCAGCCTCGTATTCGCAGATCAGCGCGAACATCGCCTCCACGAAATTCTGCTGGTTGCTGCGTCCGCCGTAGGGCATCTCACCAGTCGGGGACTGGTACAGGAGCTGCTGCAGTGCTCCCAGGCGCAGCACCCGGTCCAGCTCGGCCTGGTGTTTGCCCTGGTATCCGAAAGCGCGGGCCAGGGTCAGGTTCATCCTGCCGGCAAGATCATACGTCATCGGGCAGTTCGGGTCCCGGTACATGCCATTCGCATCGAAATGGCGCAGCTGCAAGGCGACCATCCGGTCCAGGAACGACTGGTTGTCGGCCAGGCGGAAAAACTGCTTCCCGGCCTCTCCGGCGATGGCGAAAGTCACGAAGTTGTTGCCGCTGCCGCCGCCATTCTCGGGCCGGCAGCGGGAATAATTGCACTCAGGGTCGTAATGGCTGAATTTCTCTTCCCAGGAGGCGATTTGGTCCGGGCTGGAGCAGGGTTTGACGCCTGCATAGCCCATCAACGCCTCCTTGACGATGAATTCGCCCCAGTTGGTGCGATTCAGCTGCAGGTCCTCCAGGGCCGGGGTCAGGGCCAGCTGACAATTCTTGACCAGGTCCAGGCAGCGGCCCTGCTGCAGCAGCAGCCCGAGAGCGCCGATAAAACGGGCGGTAGCAGTCGAGACCTCGCGCTTTTCGTTCGGATCGATGATCCGGCCATCGGCCGCCTGCCAGGGCAATGCATTGCGCACGATATTCTCCGCCACGCCGAGATAATCCGGAACGGGCAAGGGCAGACAGGGCTGCCCGCGCACGGCCGCGATATGGCGGCGGATAATTATCTCTGCCCGGGACGCATTATGCTCACTCATGCTTGCTTCCTTTACTGGATCAATGTTGGGCAGCAGTTTTCTCCGGCAGCTCCAGATCACCCGCGGCAGCAATCCAGTCTTTGACAATCTGTTCCGACTCGATACCCAGTCCCAGGACGGTATTGGAGCAGATCACCACCCCGTGGATATCGCCAGCCAGCAGCCGGTGTTGAAATACCTCGCATTGCCCGCGCATCTCTTGTCCGGTCAGAGGTCTTTTCTGACCATAATTCCAGAGATAGCATCCGGCCAGGCGCAGTTTATCCGGTACGCGTTGTTGCAGCTTCTCGAGGTTCTCGTCCAGCTGGGCCAGATGGTCGCCGTTCCAGGTCCAGAAGGTAATCACATCAAAGAAATTCAGATATTTATCGAGCTTGGGCCAATGCAGGTCATAGCAGACCAGCCAGAGTTTCAGGCCCGCGAGATGCAGGGCAGTGCGAATCTCCTGCATGCGCTCCTGGCTGATCCGGGCCTCGCCGGCCCGGAAAAAATCATCCATCACGCAACCGGTGACATTAGGGAAGAGTCTGGCCTGACGCAGGACCTCGTCGACGTCGTCATTACCGCCGTCGTTGCGCTTCGAGCCGGAATCACCAATGCCTGACCAGACGACCTGCCGGAAGCCCTGCAGGCGCCGCGACTCGGGTTCGAAGGGCGGTTCGGGTTTGCCCTGCAGCACCACCCGGCAGCAGTTGGGGATACCGAGCCACGCAGCGCCTTGCACGCAGTCGATGGCATTTCCGGTCGGGATATTATACTGCGGTCCGCCGTGTCCGTCGGGCTCCTGCCCCCAGAGCCAGAGTGAATCCCGGAGTTTCATAGTCCCTCATGTTCAGATAATCAGTCTCTTGCAGCTGAGGCTCTCTTCACGCTGCCCGGTGAGGGTACGGCCATTTCCCGGCCAGGGCCTCGGACTGCCGCAGCAGTCTAAAAGACGGAGCGATCCGGGTCGCACCTCCACCCGGTCAAGGCACCGGCAGCTAGATCTGCCAACGCAGTAAATTCCCGCCGTAGGTCAGGCCGCCGCCGAAGGTAACGGTTATAATCAGGTCACCGGGATGAATTTTTTTCTCGCGCTGGAGCTCATCCAGAACCAGAGGAATGGAGGCCGCGGAGGTATTGGCGACTTCAGTGATATTGTTGTAGAATTTGTGGTTCGGGATTTCCATCCTCCTGGCTACCAGCTCCAGGATGCGCATATTCGCCTGATGCGGAACAATATAGGCGAT
>JAAYYJ010000332.1 GCA_012515455.1 Oligosphaeraceae bacterium | reverse complement strand
TTAACGTGGGTGGAGAAAAATTATTTCCTCCCGTGCAGCCGGGAAATCAACTCCCGCCTCTTCAGAGCAGTCCCCGCAGCTGGCAGCTGCAACAGAACCGCAAGCCGACCTGATTCTGGGCACAACGCTCAGAGCTTGACTGTGCCGGCACACCTCCAAGAACTACTATTGTTTATACCTGCAAAATGTCATTTGGACATCCTTGCCGAGGGCTGCCAGCCGGTTGCTCCTGGACCCTGCCAGCAGCTGAGGCTAAAAACGTTCTACGTCAGGATAGCGGATGCTGTAACTGCCGGTGCCAATGATAGTCCCCCAGAACGGCACATTGAGATTCTTGCCGTCGGCACTGCGGTTGGGTATCATATAATGCGGCATGGTGCTTGCTCGGCCATCGCAAAAGGCAAAATTGGCGGAGCCATTATGGGGTATACCCCAGCCAGTGCCCAAATAATCGGCCCAGATCTGGGCCCGCCCCATCTGGCTGTCGCCGAAGATACAGGTTCTGGAAGGCATGGAGAATTGTGTGACCTTGCCGCGAATCTTCCAGGTACCGCTGGAATGATCGGAAATGGTTGAGCTGTAGCCAATGGTATAACCCGTGCTGCCAGCCGTAAATACTGTCGCCGGGCAGGCCATCACCGCCGCATGGCGGTCCCGATAGCCTATCGGGTATTTATTGTGCAAATAAGGCGACAGGTAGCCCTCATTAACCTCTGCACCCATCCAATAACTCTCAACCCCGACCTTGGGATGGAGGTTGGACTCACGATACGGGAAAAAGTAATCCTCGTTGTCCATGGTATACTGCAGGGCGCCATTGACAATCTGGCTGAGGTTGGACACGCATTTGATGCTCTGAGCCTTCTGGCGAGCCTTGCTCAGGGCCGGCAGCAGCATCGAGGCGAGCACCGCGATGATGGCTATCACCACAAGCAGCTCAATCAGTGTAAAGAGAGTATGTTTCATACCTGCATGCCTCCTTAAAATTCATGTTCGGCATCAGTACATTTACTTGGATACTATATACTGCGAACTTTGATTTGCCAGAAGACGGTTCGAAAAATTCTGGGGGGGGGGCAAAACCGGCACCGGCCATTTTCTCCTGGGCGATACACGGTCGTCTAGGGAAAACAAACCGGCAGCATCCTGCCGGGCAGGTGCACCTGCCCGGAGTTAGGACCAAACCGGCCGGCTGCCGCGTTACTGGAACTGCAGCGTACCGGCGCAATCCTTGACATTGCGATAATGGTTCACGTGGTTGTAATTATGTTCCCAGATCGCAGTGTACGGGTCACTGCGGTACAGAAAATTGAAGCGCCAATGCTCTCCGGCCTGGGGCTTGGCTGGAAAAATCGCCAGCGGTATTTCCATCAGGGCCGAGATTTCGCCGGGCTGCAGTTCCACCCCCGGGGCAGGCACGGTGACCTTCCCACCGCTCTTCCCAGTCGACTTGTAGAGATCGCCCAGGCCCTGGTTTTCGACATTGGTCTTCTCCAGGACATAGTTAGCCATGCCGGTGGTCTTGAACCGCCCGGGCAGGAACAGCATATCCTTCTGATTCGGGCCGAGATAGACATACAGATTGTGGCTGGAGCAATCCTCTTCGGCGGAATTCTCCCGCACCACCACTATGCGCAGCGTATCGTTATCCCAGGCACAGGAAAAGCGCATAGCCCGGCGGCTATAGACCTCCGCCGGGGCATCAGTGTAATAATATGCCGGCAGCAGATATTGCCACTGCCCGGAATTGGTGGTCACAGACCGTCCGCACAGCTGGATATCCTTCTGCTTTATCCACTTGGCATCCCAGTTAAAAGGCGCGTACAAGGGACCGCTCAGGCGTCCGCCGGCCTTGAGCACCTCCGCAGTGGAATAACCGAACAGGGGCAGGCCGTTGTCCTTGCCGTCCCAGTAGGCCAATCCGCTCTTGGCGCGCGGGATGGCTTGCAAAAAATCATCCCGGCGGATCAGCAGCTCGAGCATCCTGGCACAAGCTTCTGGTGTACGGTTCTGCCGCATCCGGGCGAGTTGATTCACGGCGGAAACCGTGTGGGTCAGATAGTCGAATTCCAGCCGCAGCAGCCGTTGCATTTCATTCAGGGCAGCGCTTTTCTGCTCCGCCGCCTGCAGTACCTGGCCCAGTTCGGCGACCACAGCGTCGGGGAAGCGCAGCATGATGGTCCGGATATTATCGGGGTCCCGCTGCGGCGTACCGCTCAGCAGAGCCGGGTCATTCCAGTCAATCTCAAGCGTCGATATTTGCAGTTTCTGCCTCTCATTCAGCAGGCGATAGAATTTTTCCATCTCCAGCGCCGCCGGTCCGAACGCCTGGCGGCAGTATTTCTGCAGCAGGACATTGATATCCAGATCAGGATTATCCAACAGCTTGCACCAGATGTAATAAGTCGGGCCTTCCAGCCCGAACAGTTCACCGAAACCACAGCGGTAGATGCCTTTGATATTGCTGGCATAAAATGCCTTGACCTGTTCGGCGCAGAATTCCCAGCTCTGCTTGGGCAGGAATCCCTCCGGCTTGTACCAGCCCCAGTTGTACAGATAAACCG
>JAAYYJ010000331.1 GCA_012515455.1 Oligosphaeraceae bacterium | reverse complement strand
TGTTGTATTTGCCCTGCGGCGCTGCCGGACGATGGGTTCCATGACCGCTGCCACACCTCAGATCGATCCGGAAATTCTTTACGTAGACAACCATCTTCTGGTGGCCGTCAAAGATCCCGGTGTTTTATCGCAGTCGGACGGCAGCCAAACACCGGACATGCTGACGCTGCTCAAGGCGTCCATCCGGCTGCGTTACCAGAAGCCGGGGGACGTCTTTCTCGGCCTGGTGCACCGCCTGGATCAGCCGGTCGGCGGGGTGATGGTTTTTGCCCGCACATCCAAGGCAGCCGGACGGCTGAGCGGCCAGATCCGGGAACACCGGCTGGAGAAGTATTACCTGGCGGTTGTGCACGGTTGTCCTGAGCCGCCCGGCGGGCAATTGACCGATCATCTGCAAAAAGCTGCCGGCAACAATCAGGTGCGTGTTGTAACAGATGGCAGCGGACGCCTGGCCTGGCTGCACTATGTCAGTCTGGCAGCGGATAAAAAATCCGGTTTCAGCCTGCTGGGCATCCGTTTGGGAACGGGGAGGCCGCACCAGATCCGCGTGCAGCTGGCTTCAAGAGGCTGGCCGATCGTCGGTGACCGGCGTTATGGACTGCCGGACGATCAGCAGACGCTGGGGCAGGACAGCCAGATCGCTCTTTTTGCCTGCGCGCTTGGCTTTTTGCATCCAACCCGTGCCGAGCCACTGTTCTTTGCCGCGCTGCCGCCTGACAGATCGCCCTGGAACCTGTTTGCATCGGTTATAACACCGAATCTGCGCCCATTTTTCGCGGCAACTGCCTGTTCACAAAATGTTAACGAAAACAGCTCAGCACGGTCAACGGACTGGAACCGCCGGTCATGCTATAATGGGATCACCCGGCAGGGACTGCCGGGCAACACGAGACAAAGCGCTTGCGAACCGTGAAACAGAAGGAGGACCATATGGCGAAACTGGAAAACACGCAAACCCTGACGAATCTGATGAAAGCTTTTGCTGGTGAATCACAGGCCAGAAATCGTTACACCTATTTCGCATCGATTGCCAGGAAAGAAGATTATAAGCAAATTGAAGCGTTTTTCATTGAAACCGCGGAAAATGAAAAAGAGCATGCCAAGCTGTTTTATAAATACATCGCAGCCGGTCTGGAAGGCTCGAATGAAGCGATCCCGGTTGAAATAACGGCGGCCTATCCGGTTGCGTACGGCAACACCCGGGAGAACCTGATTGCGGCCGCAGCCGGCGAGCATGAAGAATGGGCCGATCTTTACCAGGCCTTTGCCGACACCGCTGCCCGGGAAGGCTTTAAAGAGATCGCGGGCACATTCCGCAAGGTTGCCGAGGTGGAAAAACGCCATGAAGCCCGCTACCTGAAACTGGCGGATAACATTGCCCAAGGCCGCGTTTTCAAAAAAGAAACGCCGGTTCTCTGGAAATGCGCCAACTGCGGTTACATTCACGAAGGCAGCGAAGCACCGGAAATCTGCCCGGCCTGCAAGCACCCCAAAGCTTATTTCGAGGTCTTCTGCGAAAATTATTGATGGCCGAACAACCGGCCGGACGCCACAAACGGAAAAAAGAGTCAAGGAGCCTGATTGTCGGGCTCCTTTGCTGAAGGACTGTGAAAAAGTCCGTTCATTTGGCCAGGTCTGATTCTCAGGGGTGGTTAAAAATTTACCTGGTCAATTCTTCGGGAAACGTATTGACCAAGTTTTTATTGACAGCCCCTGACAGCCACAGATCAGGCGTTGGATAAATTTTTGGCGACAATTTCACCGGTCTGTTTGCAGATACAGTTAGGCGGGATCGTGCCGCGCACCATAGTCAGCGGATAGACCTGCGTGTTGCGTCCGATGATCGTGCCCGGATTGAGGACA
>JAAYYJ010000330.1 GCA_012515455.1 Oligosphaeraceae bacterium | reverse complement strand
GAGGTGTGCCTTGAAAAAATTGCCAAAAGCACTAATTTTTGCCCCGTGCCCTTGATTCTATCGGTGGAGCCCACCCACCGATTGGGGGGACCTCCGTCCCTGTTTGGACGCGCGCGCGAGAGGGGAGACGGAGGCGGACCATGGCAGCAGTGCGATCACTCGCGCAAAGGGGTTAAGGTGTGAAGATTGGGGGGGACAAAGAGCTTAGCCACAGTGGTTGGGTTGGTCAAGCACCCGGTAGTGCTCCTGCAGGGCGCGGGGTTGCTGGCGCCAGAACGATTCCGGGGCAGTTTCCAGCCTGGACTATACATACGGCAGTCTGAAAGCAATCAATTGCTCAGCACAAAAAATCGTACATTAACTATTTTGGTGGGGATAGCGGTATTGCTGAAATTCACCCCGCTGGCGAGGGTTGGCTTGATTCATCCACCCCCGGGACCTTGACCAAGCGGTAACAATCAGCCCAGCCGGCGGGAAAATCCTCCGCCCGGTCCTGAAGGCAAACACTTATCAGAGCCTACCGCGCTTAGTCTGCAGGCCTTTGGCTTGTCGGGTCCGGTTTCGATTCCAGAGGGGTGCGGGGGTTATTCCAGGCAGGATAAGATGGAACGGCGGTAGATACCCCGAGTCCAAGCTATATTTTTGCGCCGGAAGAGCTGCTGCCATTTTTCCGCCGTGGCAGGCGATGGCTGGCGATATTCCTGCAAACTGGTGCCCGGCTGTTCGGTCAGCAGCATGGACTTAGTCTTCTGAACGGGCAGGTATTCGGTCCAGTTCACGCTGACCCGGTGGATACGGCCATCGCCGCCCAGGATGTCTTGGTAGTCGGTCCGGGTTATGCCTTTGTAGCCGGAAGCAGTGACCGCTACGGCGGACAGGCCGTCGTCATCCTGGCTCAGGCAGCGCGTTTTCAGAATGCTGTGGGTTATGCACTGCGGATGCTGAAAATGCAGTTCGCCGTGATAATTGGCCAGGGATTCGTGTTCCCAGAATGATGATTGGCGGGCGCTCCGGTCCGCGTAAATGGCCGATCGGGTGCGGGTCTGCTGGTAAAGCGGAATAGACAGCAAAGGCGCCAGAGAAAAATACACCGCCTTGAAATATTCTGCCTGAGTACGCCGGAAAAAAATCCTGGCCTGGGCTAAATCGTAATGCGCGAATTTTTTCGGGTCGGTATCCAGGTCGATATTATTCAGGTGCTGTGGATAGATGAAGTTCAGTTTGTAATATTTGACGAAGGAGAAATCATCGCCGAAGCCGACGGTGCGGTCCTGCAGGAGCTTGAGCATTTGGGTTTGTGCCAGCGGGGTGAAGAGCAGTCTGAATTCGACCTCGTCATTGCGGTCGGTGGCATGGAACAGGACCTCGAAATCGTGGTTCCCCATTAGCGTGTACTGTGATTCATCCTCCAGATTGCGGGAGAAATCTTTCAACTTGCTGAGGGCGTGTTTTTTGCGCAGGCTGTGGATGATGCCGCCATCGCTGCCGGAGAGTTCGGAGGGCTGGCGTGAGAAAGTCAGGCTGGGTGCGGCTTCATTGCCGTAGAGCAGGAATTTCTCCTCGTGGTAAAGCGGTGCCGGTTTGGTGACCCTGGCTACCAGAGTCTGATAGCGCCGTATGGAATAATATCTGCCTTTGGAGTCTCTGACCTGCTCCGTCCAGGAAATATTCTTAGTGCCGGTGTAAGTCTGTTCACCCCACTGCATCTTGCGCAGATGCACGAACACGAAAGGATTGTCGTTAATACTGCCGCTTT
>JAAYYJ010000329.1 GCA_012515455.1 Oligosphaeraceae bacterium | reverse complement strand
GCTTGTTGTAGCGGTATTTCGCACAACCGGCGGTCAGGATGATGGTGTCCTTGGGCAGTGACTCGGCTACTTCCCGGAAATAATCGCGCGACGGCTGCCGGCCGTCGCAGCCCGCCATGACGATAAAGCGCTTGATGGCGCCAGACTTCACGGCCGCAATCACTTTGTCCGCCAGGGCCAGGACCTGGTGATGGGCGAAACCGCCGCTGATCTCGCCGTCTTCCAGGGCAGTGGGCGGAGGGCAGCTCTTGGCCAGCGCAATAATGGCCGAAAAATCCTTGTGTCCGCCCTGGGGCCGGTCGGCGATGTGCGGGATATCCGGATAGCCGGTCTCGCCGGTAGTGAACAGTCGCCCCTGGTAGCTCTCCCGCACTGGGGTGAGGCAATTGGTGGTCAGCAGAATCGGACCATTGAAGGCCGCGAATTCGGTGCCCTGCTTGTGCCAGGCGTTGCCGTAGTTGCCGTACAAATGGGAGTATTTCTTGAACGCCGGATAGAAGTGCGCCGGCAGCATTTCGCCGTGGGTGTAGACATCAATGCCCTGCCCCGCACTCTGTTCCAGGAGCTCCTGCAAATCCAGCAGGTCATGCCCGGAGACCAGAATCCCGGGACGCTGGCCAACCCCGGTTTTCGCCTTGCCGTATTCCGGCTGCCCGAAGGTGCTGGTGTTCGCCTGGTCCAGCAAAGCCATCGCCTTGACCGCATATTCCCCGCATTCCAGCACCAAAGCCAGCAATTGCTCCTGACTGAGCTCAGTCGTCAGCGCCCCTAGAGCCCGGAACATAAACGCATACACCGCGGCATCCTCGTACCCGAGCACTGCCGCATGGCTGATGTACGCCGCAATTCCCTTGATCCCGTAGGTCAGCAACTCCCGCAAAGAACGCAAATCGACATCCGCACAGGCCAAAACCCCTGACCCGGAATGGTCACCGCTCAATCCGCCCGCAGTTATGACCCGCGCAATCTGCGCCCGTAGCTGGGGGGCAGAAAAATTCGCGTTGGTGATGGTCATGAACAACGAACGCGAAACCAGTGAACCATAACGGGCACTCTCACTAGGATGAGCCGCACAAAAATTCTTGACCTGCAAGACTAAATCGTCCTGCAATGACGCAATCTCAGAATTCTTGCCGCAGACACCACTCACACTGCAACCGATATTCCCGGAACTCTCCTGACATTGATAACAAAACATGCTCATGAGTACACCTCCTGTCCTAATTAGGATTCTGAAACAAGGCCAACTCCGATCCCCAAGACCAGAACGACCCGCGAAACATATAACTTTTGTTAGTTATATATAATTAACATAACAGTGGAATTCTGAGATGCAAGTGGTTTTGGCGAAAAAAGATTAATTTGCGCCGTTTTGGGCTAAAGCGATTTGGCATTGGGCAACACTCAGTCGCACCACCACCACCGATTGTATCCCGTCGGTAAAATTTGGCGCAAGGGCCATGCTCAGTTGCCAGCGTAAATCCTGTTCAGCAAAACTTCCTGGATGAGTTCCAGAATCATTTCAGCAGTTCTGCGATGGCTTTATGCTCAAAAGCAGACGCTATCTTCATGACCAGCTCAGCGCAGGAAAACTTGTCCTCTGAGTTGCAAAACAGCAAATCCATGTTAACTTTTTCTTGCATCTGAAACTCCTGTTCGGATGGAGCTGTGACATACGTAATGAAAGTTTCCATACGATTTTTTAATGACCGAAAGGTACGGGCAATTTGGCATGAAGCGGATTCCCAATGGTGGTTTTCTGTTCTGGATATTATCGGCGTCCTGACAGATCAAGATGATTATGAGAAAAACCGCAATTACTGGAAGTACCTGAAAGCAAAGCTGAAGCGGGAAGGCAGCCAACTGGGTAGCGCCACTACCCAGTTGAGGCTGCTTGCGCCGGATGGTAAAAAAAGACTGTCGAATGTG
>JAAYYJ010000328.1 GCA_012515455.1 Oligosphaeraceae bacterium | reverse complement strand
GCAAACATCAGGCCTATACGCATGCTTGTCTCCTCTGGTAACAAGAACAGGGTACCCCTGCGGCCAATAGTGCCGGTTATTGGAGCAGGCCGTATTCTTTGACTAATTTCACAATATTGTCGTTGGTGTTGTGGGCTATCATCTCACCGACGACCCGGATGCCATTGCGCACCGCCTTGGCATTGGAATTGCCATGGCCGATCACGCACACGCCATCCACCCCCAGCAACGGCGAACCGCCGACCTCGGAGGCGTCCATGGCCTTCTTGCATTCGGCAAAGGCGCCGCGGGCCAGAAAAGCGCCGAGTTTCCAGATGGTGCGCTCCATGAATTTCTTCTTCATCATGCGCCCCATGGACTTGGCCAGCTGTTCACAGACCTTCAGTACCACATTGCCGACAAAACCATCACAGACCACCACATCGACCTTGCCGGAGAACAAGTCATGGCCCTCAACGTTGCCGATGAAATTCAGGCCCGGGACTTCCCGCAGCATCTTGAAGGTCTCCTGGGTCAGATGAATGCCTTTGCCTTCCTCAGTGCCATTGCAGAGCAGGCCAACTGCAGGATTCTGCTTCTTCAGGACCATCCGGGCATAGATATCGCCCATGATGGCGAACTGGGTCAAAATCAGGGGTGTACAATCTACTGTGGCCCCGGAATCCAAAAATATAAAACGCCCTGTCTCAGACGGGAACACGGTAGCCAGAGCTGGACGTTCCAGCCCCGGCAGCATCCGCCATTTCAAATAAGAGGCCCCAACTGCAGCCCCTGTATTGCCGGCCGAGAAAAAACCCTGCACTGTCTTCTTCTTGACCAGGTCGGCAGCAACACAGATGGACGCCTGCGGCTTGCCGCGGATGGCCATAGCCGGGTGCTCGCCCATCTCAATCACGGCAGTAGTCGGGACGACCGTGAGCCGGGCATCACCCAGCTTGCCCAGGCGGCTTAATCCAGCACTGATCTGATCCGCATCACCGACCAGATGGAGATGGTAGGTATCACCATAATGGTCCAAGGCTTCACAAACACCCTCCAGGATATTCCCGGGAGCATTGTCTCCGCCCATAATATCAACTGCGATGGGAATCGGCCCCATCCTGATCAATCCTGCTGGGATTCGGTGTTCAGCACCTGACGATCGCCATACATCCCGCAAGCCTTGCAGACGCGATGGGGCAGACAGGGAGCACCGCACTTGGTGCAGTTGGTGGGCGCAACACCCTGATAACGATTGGCGGCGTGACGGATGCGGGTCCGCATCTTGCTGACTTTACTCTGTTGAACGGCCATGCTGGTTCTCCTGTTGCTCGATTATGTAAAAAATTATCCCGGTCTCGGTTCAAGGCAGTTTCAGCTTGTCCAAACCCTGCCAAGGGTCCGGACGGGACTCTGCCGCGGCGGGCTGAGCCCCGGCGGCAGACTCACAAGCGCAACTGCCGGCATTCAAATCCTCACCGCACTGCAGGCACAGGCCCCGGCAGTCTTCGCGACAGAGAAAATGCTGCGGAAAAACTATTAATATATCCTCCCGAATGTCGGGCGTCAAATCAAGAATCTTGCCAAATGCATCCTTGTACTGATGACAGACGTCATCGACCTGCAGCTGGAGCTCCCCGTGGCTATTACACCGGTCACAGACAATGGCAATGCGGGCCTGCAAGGCTCCCCGCAGCAGCACGTCATTCTGTCCTAAAGGTGTCAGGAGCAAGTCGTACTCGAGAGCGGCGGGGAAACTGAAACGGTCCTCCTCTTGGATATCCAGATCAGCAAAGCTAATCTGCCCTCGCAGGCAGACGCCCTCGGGCCGCAAATCAACCAGCTGAAAAATCAAACCGCTCTTGACATCCATCCGAAACACCGCTCCAAATCGTAAAAATATTACTATATTGCCTGGATTTATTTTTGCAATCCGGGGCGAACAAACTGCCGCCCCGGAGGGCAACGATCACTGCTGGTCGTTGCTCTCGCCCTCCTCCATGACCTCTTCTGCGACATCGGCGGCGCGGGCCGGAGAGGCATGGGCAGTGGGAATCTTCTCCCGGATTTTCTGCAGCACCTTGTCGGCCAGGGCGCTGTCCTGATCGAGGGCCTTCTTGGTCTGCTCCCGCCCCTGCCCGATCTGGAGGTCCTCGAACGAGAACCAGGAGCCGCGCTTTTCGATGATGCGCATATCCAGGGCGACGTCGAGAATGGAGCCGGACCGGGAGATGCCCTCGTCGTACATGATATCGAATTCGCATTCCTGGAAGGGCGCGGCCAGTTTGTTCTTGACGACCTTGACTTTGACACGGTTGCCCAGGGCCTGGTTGTCAGGCGATTTAATGGTGGCCATGCGCCGGATGTCCAGGCGGATAGAGGCGTAGAATTTCAGTGCCCGTCCTCCGGTGGTGGTCTCAGGGCTGCCGAACATCACCCCAATTTTCTCCCGGATCTGATTGGTGAAGACGATGCAGGTGCGGCTTTTGGCCACAATCGCGGTCAATTTCCGCAGCGCTTGGGACATCAGCCGGGCCTGCAGGCCGACATGGCTGTCACCCATCTGCCCCTCGATTTCGGCTTTGGGCACCAGCGCGGCCACCGAATCAATTACCAGCACATCGATGGCGCCGCTGCGCACCAGAGTCTCAGCGATATTCAGGGCGTCTTCGCCGCAGTCCGGCTGCGAGACCAGCAGGTCGTCGGTGTTCACGCCGATGATCCGGGCGTAACGCGGGTCCAGCGCATGCTCGGTGTCGATAAACGCGCAAATGCCGCCGGCCTTCTGGGCATTGGCCACCACATGCAGACAGACCGTGGTCTTGCCCGATGATTCGGGGCCGTAAATCTCCAAGACGCGGCCACGCGGGAAGCCGCCGATGCCCATGGCCAGATCAAGCGAGAGTGCGCCGGAGCTGATCACCGGTACGGCTTCGTGGCTCTGATCGCCAAGACGCATAATAGAGCCCTTGCCGAATTCTTTTTCTATCTGGCCCAGGGCCAATTTCAAATTGCGGTCGTGCAATTCCGCAGTGGAGACAGTCTCTTTAGCCATACCGAAGTTCCTTTTGTGCGATGGTTATATAATTTAACTGCGATTCGCGTCAGTCATAACGTAGTCTACCGCCGGCACGCCTGCAAGTGCATTGCCCGAAAGTCACATACTTTCTTAAACAGTAGCAGAAAATCCCGTCCGGCAACGGCAGCGCATCAGTGGTTCTGCAAAGACTGCCAGAGCAGCTGCAGAGCAGTCTCCACGCAACTGCGCCGGACCTGCAAGCGGTCGCCGGAGAAATGGCAGCGTTGCGTCTCAATGCGGCCGGCGCTGAGAAGCCCCAGAAAGACTGTGCCGACCGGCTTGCCCGGGGTCGCCCCGCCGGGGCCAGCGATGCCGCTGACCGCCAGCCCAGCCTGCACCTGCAAGCGGGCCGACAAGCCCAAGAGCATCTCCCGCACGGTCTGGCTGCTGACGGCGCCGAATTGGGCCAAGGTCTGCTCCTGCACCCCGAGAAGCTGCTGCTTCCAGGCATTGGAGTAGGTGACCAGGCCGCCGGCGAACCACTGGGAGGAGCCGGCGACATCGGTCAACGCGCTGGCTATTCCACCGCCGGTACATGACTCTGCCGTCGCCAGCAGCCATTTCCGGGCCAGCAATGCGCTGCCGATCTGTCCGATCATGGTATGCAGTTCCTGGTCAGTCATGGTGCTC
>JAAYYJ010000327.1 GCA_012515455.1 Oligosphaeraceae bacterium | reverse complement strand
TCAGGCCGGTGGTGCCGATGGTCAGGCTCACGCCCTTGGAGGCCGCCAGGGCGGCGAAAGCCATGGTCGCTTCCGGGCAGGAGAAATCGATGGCGGCGTCGCTGCGGGCGAGCACCGCCTCGCTGTCGGAGGAGATTTTCACCCCGCAGGCGGCTTCGCCGGCGACCACCCCGGCATCTTGTCCCAGCAGTGTGCACTCCGGTCTTTCCAGCGCGCCGCTGAGGGTCAGTTCCGGGTCCCGCAGCACTTGTGCGACCAACATCCGGCCCATGCGTCCGGCCGCTCCGACTATTGCTACTCTAATCATAGGTTATTTCCTTTCTGCTGACTGGGGCTCCGAGTCGGTTGCTGCAGGCGTCTGCACTGCATCGGCCTTGACTTTGCCCTTGCGGATGTTCTCATAGACGGTGAAGCTCTTCAGGACTTCGGCCGCCCGCTGCAGCTGGGGATCGCTGGCGTAGCGCTCCTGCTCCGGGGTCTTCAGCAATTGCAGATACTGCTCAGGTGCCATAGTTACTTTGATATCCGGCTCAATGCCCTGGTTGTGGATCACCCGCCGGCTGGGGGTGAAATACTTGGCGATGGTCAGTTTCAGGGCAAAGCCCTGGGACAGCTGGTGGATGTTCTGCACCGAGCCTTTGCCGAAGGTCTTGTCACCCAGCAAAATAGCCCGGTTCAAGTCGCGCAGGCAACCGGCCGTGATTTCAGCGGCACTGGCGCTGCCGCCATTGATCAGCAGCACCAGCGGGCATTTCCGGGGGAATTTATAGCCGTCGCGGCTCTTCTCCTGATAATTCTGGCCGGCATCGCGGCCCTCCACCGAGACCACCACCTGCCCCGGGGGCAGGAAATAGCTGCAGATATCGACCGCGGAGCCCAGCAGACCGCCCGGGTTGTCACGCAGGTCCAGAATCAGACCGCTGATATTTTTGCTCTCGAGCTGCTTCAGGGCCTTCTCCATCTCGGCGGCAGAAGGCTCCATGAACTGGGTCAGGCGCAGATAGCCGATACTGCTGTCGGGCAGGACCATGACTCCGACCACGCTCTCCAGCGGAATCATGGCCCGGATCAGCTCCAGGCTGAACTCATCCTCCACGCCCGGGCGTTGGACCGTGACCGTGACCTTGCTGCCGGTAGGCCCGCGCAGCATCTTCACCGCCTCGTCCAGGCGGGTGCCGGTGAGACGGCGGCCATTTACCGCCACAATGACATCCCCGGCCAGGATGCCGGCCTGCTGGGCGGGGGTGCCGTTGATGGTCGCGACCACCACCAGCTGTTCATCCTTGAAGCTGACTGAGATGCCCACGCCGCCGAATTCGCCCTCGGTCTCCTCCATCAGCTGCTTCATCTCCGAGGGGGGCAGGAAATTGCTGTACGGGTCCAGGCTCATCACCATGCCGGCGATGGCGCCCTGCAAGAGTTCATTCGCCTTGACCTGGTCGGCATCGACGTAATTTTTGCGGATGAGCTGGAGGACCTCCATCAGCATGTCGATATTTTCCAGGACATCCTCTGCGCCCTGGGCCTTGGCTTCAGCGCTATACACCCGGAAGCCGAGCAGCAGGTTCGCGAGCAGCAGGGCGACAAAAATCAGCAGCGGCAGTTGGTGGCGTTTCATAAGCGTGTACCGATGATTTATGGCAGTGCGGGCTTGCCGGTTCAAATTTTTTCGCTCAGGAAGGCATTCAGTTCGCTGATGGGGATGCGTTCCTGGCTCATGGTATCGCGGTCCCGGACGGTGACCGACTGGTCCTGCAGGCTGTCGAAATCGTAGGTCACGCAGAACGGGGTGCCGATTTCGTCTTGCCGGCGGTAGCGTTTGCCGATGCTGCCGCTGTCGTCGTAGACGGTGCGGTATTTCTGCTGCAGGCTCTTGCGCACCGCGGCGGCCGGAGCTTCGAGTTTTTTGCTCAGGGGCAGCACTGCGATCTGCACCGGCGCGTAGCGGGCCGGCAGGTGCAGAACCACGCGCACGTCCTCGTCCTGGTCGAGTTTTTTGGTCTCGGCGGTATCCTCGTCGTAGGCGTTGCAGAGGAGCATCAGGCAGATCCGGTCCAGGCCGCAGGAAGTCTCGACCACAGTAGGGAAGAACGACTCCTTGGTATCCTGATCGAAGACCTTGCAGTCCTGCTCCTGGCGGGAGAATTCGCAGTGGCGGGACATATCCCAGGTGCCGCGGTGGTGGATGCCCTCGATTTCGCTCCAGCCGAAGGGGAATTCGAATTCGATATCCACTGCCGCTTTGGCGTAATGGGCCAGTTTTTCATGCCAGTGCAGTCGCAGTTTGCTTTCCGGGATGCCGATGACCTGGGTATAGAAATTCCAGCGCTCCTGGCGCCAGTACTCGAACCAATCCATGGCTTCGCTGTCGCGGCAGAAGAACTCCATTTCCATCTGCATGAATTCGCGGCTGCGGAAAGTAAAGAAGCGGGGGTTGATTTCGTTACGGAAGGCTTTGCCGGTCTGAGCGATGCCGAAGGGCAGCTTCTGCCTGGTGGCGATGCGGACGGTATTGAAATCCACGAAGATCGGCTGGCAGGTCTCGGCCCGGAGATAGGCGGCGTGTTCCTCATCAAACACCGGCCCCACGAAGGTCTTCATCATCAGATTGAATTCGCGCGGTTCGGTCAGTTTGGTCGAGCCGCAGGCGGGACAGACGCCGGGCTGTTCCAGCTGATCCACGCGGTAGCGTTTCTTGCACTCCAGGCAGTCGGTCATGGTATCGGAGAACTGCTCGATATGGCCGGAGGCCCGCCAGACTTCCGGGTGGCAGATGATGGTCGAGTCCAGGCCCTCGACGTTATCGCGGTCCTCGACCATGTATTTCCACCAGGCCTGCTCCACCGCCCGCCGCAAAGGCACGCCATTGGG